>CAUCOL010000236.1 GCA_958444395.1 uncultured Lachnospiraceae bacterium | reverse complement strand
ACTGCCAGATGTGTCGGGTTCGTGATAACCACATCCGCTTTCGGAAGTTCCTGCATCATGCGCCGCTGTGACGCCTGCTGCATACGGGATCTCTGCTGGCTTTTTACCTTCGGATCACCCTCCGACTGCTTATACTCATCTTTTACTTCCTGCTTTGACATCATCATGTCATCGTGGAATTTCTTCTTCTGATAGAAAAAATCGACTGCTGCAATCACTGCAAACATCGCACTGATACGCAGTCCGATATCAATCACTGTCGTACCGATCAGCTCAATCGCCTGTGACAGTGTATACGAATACATATTCAGAACAAGTGCCCACTGATCCTTCAGATAATCATAAACCACATAGGTCAGTACACCGATCTTGGCAACTGACTTCAGCAGCTCCATGATCTTGTCCTTAGAAAACAGACGTTTCATCCCGCTCACCGGGTTGATCTTATCAAACTTCGGCTTTAACGGTTCTGCCGTGATCTTCCATTTCACCTGGATCACCAGAGATAAAACTGTGACCAGCAGCCCTGCCAGCATCAATGGCATCGCCGTGATTGATATGTATAGGATAAGATCCCGCAAGAACGCACAGGCGCGCCCCAGCGTAAACTCCTGATGGGAAAAATCCGTTATCAGACTGAAGCACATATTGAAGCCTTCCAGAAAACGTTTTCCCAAAAATCCAACCATAATCTTGAGCATTGCAAAAAAAATCAATAATGTCGAAGCAGTCGTCACATCGACGCTCTTCATCGTCTGACCCTTTTTTCTTGCATCCTCTAACTTCTTTGTGGTAGGCTCTTCTGTCTTTTCTCCGGAGGGACCGTCTTTGGCAAATAACTGCAGATCATATACCAGAAAATACTGTTTTTCCTCTATCATTCTCATCCGTTTCCTATCTTCTGAAATCCCCTTATAACTATACCCTATTTAGAGTAAAAAGGCAATCACGTGGCGATTGCATCCAAAAATAATTTCGTCAGTTTCTGCATCTCCTGAAAGATAAAATCTGTCAGATTCGGCAAAAGCGACATCAACATAAACAACAGAAACAGCCCGACAAACACTTTTAACTGCATACCGATCACAAACATATTCATCTGCGGAGCAATCTTTGCCAGAATACCAAGTACCACATTAATCACAAGAATACAGGAAAATATAGGAAGGACAATCCGAAAACCAATAATAAAATAATCCGTCATATAGGTCATAAATACGGATAAAATATTTCCCTGCAGATTAGCACCACCGATCGGAATCATCTTGTAGGAATCAAAGATCGTATCCAGTATAAAATAGTGCATGTCCGATACAATAAAAAACGCCAGAAATACCTGACTAAACAGATTTGCCGTAATCGTTGACTGGATATTTGTCGTCGGATCCAGCTCCATTGCCATTGAAAAGCCAATCTCCATATCGATCATATGTCCCGAAAAATTTAAAATATACACGCAAAAGCCTGTGCTGATCCCGATCAAAAGTCCCGTAATCGCCTCCTGCAGGATCAAAATCGCCAATCCCAGTGTCCCCGTATACTGCAATGGTGTATAATCCTGCATCTGCACTGCCATCACGGTCAGAAAAAAAGACAGCCCCACTTTTACCATACGTGGGATACTGCCGGATCCAAAGAGTGTGGCAACCATGACAGCAGACGAAATACGTACAAACACCAGCATAATATATTCAAAATATTCTACAGTAAACTGCACGGTCTATCACCTCAATCCATCTTTTCTGCTTCTTTCTCATCGTATCTTAATGTATTGCGGAATACTCTGCATCAGATTTACAAACAGTTCCGACATACTATTTAACATCCAGCCGCCACACAGTACCAGTACCAGCATGATTGCAATGAATTTCGGCACAAAGGTCAATGTCTGCTCCTGAATGGATGTAATCGTCTGAAAAATACTGATGATCAAACCAATGACCAATGATACGATCAACATCGGTGCCGAAACTTTAATAATAACCCAGATTACTTCTCTGGCAATATCTATAACGGTTGCCTCTGACATACGCAGTTCCTCCTGTCTTTTTACGGTCAATCAGCACATACAGATCAGATATCCTGTTACTTCTCTATCTGTCCGCCGGTAACCCGGCGTATGTTCATACCGGGTCTGTCCGAAACGTATCTGATATTCTATTATTGAAATGACTGAACCAGCTGATTTACGATCAGATTCCATCCATCCGCCAGCACAAATAACAAAATCTTAAACGGAAGTGAAATCGTCGTAGGCGGCAGCATCATCATACCCATAGACATCAGAGTAGAGGAAACTACCATGTCAATCACGATAAACGGCATATAAATCAGAAAACCAATGATAAATGCCGTTCTAAGTTCACTGATAATAAATGCCGGAATCACGATCATGATCGAGATATCATCATAGTCTTTGATATCATCTGTTGAAACATCATTGATCGACATAAAGAGCTTCAAATCCTTGTCGCGCGTCTGTTTCAGCATAAATGTCCGCAGCGGTGCCGTTCCCGCTTCGATCGCTTCTTTCTGTGTGATCGTCCCCGCCTGAAACGGCTTCACGGCTTCTGTATAAACCTGATTAAAAACCGGTGTCATAATAGCAAAAGTAATGAATAATGCCAACCCAACCAACACCTGATTGGGCGGTGTCGTCTGTGTGCCAAGTGCTGTTCTTAAGAAATGAAATACCACAATAATCCGTGTAAAAGAAGTCACCATGATCAGAATCGATGGTGCCAGTGCCAGAATTGTGAGCATGATCAGAATCTGCAGCGTTGATTCGAGATTCGTACTACCTAGATTCGATGTGATATTCAGATCAAATGTATCGTCATCCGCATCTGCCGTACCACTGATCTCGTCCTGTGAAATACGATCCACGTTTGACTTGGATGCCACCGCATAGGTAGGTGCAGAGATAGAAAAAGTCAGTATAAACATCACGCAGAATACAAGAAAGCGTGCTACTGACTTCATTTTTATGTTCTTTTTAAGTTTCTTTATAAATACCAACGTTCTCTCCTCCGGTATATCCTCACTTTTTCCATGTATCTTTCTTGTTCTTTGCAAATTTCGATCCTTTTTGCAGTAATTCTCCAAACACATCCTTAAACTCTGCCGTCGGAACATTCGCCGGCTGTGTATTGATCTCATCTTCTGACAGTTCTGCGATCATATGCAGATCATCTTTTCCGATCGCCACAGCAAAATAGTGGCTCCCCATCTTAACGATCGCTACACTTTTATTGGGACCCATCGGATGATTTTCCAGAACAGATATGTTCCGTCCGCTCTGTCTGACCACCCCGGATCTGGCATACCAGCGCGTAAAATAATAACATCCTGCCAGTATTGCTATAAAAAGAATCAACAACAGGATCATTTTAAAAAAACTGGCAAGTGTAGATATACCGACTAAAAACACTGACATATCTACACCTCCAGTTCTTATCCTCTGCCAATCCATGACCAATCACGGGTCGTGCAGTATTATTTCGTGATTTCTGTGATACGGATACCAAAGTTCTCCTCGATAACAACGACCTCTCCTTTGGCAACAAACTTACCATTGACCAGAACGTCTACCGGCTCACCTGCCAGTTTATTTAACTC
>CAUCOL010000235.1 GCA_958444395.1 uncultured Lachnospiraceae bacterium | reverse complement strand
TGGGTGCTGACAATGGTATCCTTGTAACAGACCGTGTACTCGGTGGTGCTGATACATGGGCAACTTCTACAACAATTGCCGGTGCATTAAGAAACATTGATTATGATTTGATCATCACAGGCCGTCAGGCTATCGATGGAGATACAGCACAGGTAGGACCACAGATCTCTGAGCATCTGGATCTTCCTGTTATCTCTTATGCTAAGAACATCAAGGTTGAAGGTGACAGCGTAGTAGTTGAGCGTCAGTTCGATGATAGATATCACGTACTGAAAGCAAAAATGCCATGCCTGATCACAGCTCTTTCTGAGCTGAATGAGCCTCGTTACATGACACCGGGCGGAATCTTTGACGCATATGAGAAAGAGATTACCGTTTGGGGCAGAGCAGACCTGAAAGATGTTGATGATTCTAACCTCGGTCTGAAAGGTTCTCCTACAAAGATTGCAAAAGCATCTGATAAAGTAAAGAAAGGTGCTGGCGAAGTAGTTACTCCAGATTCTCCGGAAGATGCAGTAGCATACATCATGGGTAAGTTAAAAGAGAAGCATGTAATCTAATCAAAATAAGGAAAAGTGGTGACAATAATGAATTTAGAAGAATATAAGGGTGTCTATGTCTTTGCACAGCAGGTAGACAATGAGCTGAGCAGTATCGCATTCGAGCTGCTTGGAAAAGCTAAGGAGCTCGCAGCTCCTCTTAACACAGATGTTACAGCTGTTTTGATTGGTTCCGGCGTAAAGGGACTTACAGATCAGCTGGCAGAGTATGGTGCTGACAAGGTTATCGTTGTAGATGATCCTGAGCTGAAAGAGTACAGAACAGAGCCATATGCGCATGCATTAGCATCTGTGATCAACGAGTATAAGCCGGAGATCGTTCTGGTAGGTGCTACAGCAATCGGCCGTGACCTCGGTCCTCGCGTTTCTGCAAGAGTAGCAACTGGTCTGACAGCAGACTGTACAGTACTTGAGATTGGTGATTTCCCATTAAATGCAATCCCTGGACAGGAGCAGAAGCACAATCAGCTGCTCATGACTCGTCCTGCATTTGGTGGTAACACGATCGCTACGATCGCTTGCCCGGACAACCGTCCTCAGATGGCTACCGTTCGTCCTGGTGTTATGCAGAAGATTGATCCGATCGCAGGTGCTAAGGCAGAAGTGATCGAGTACAATCCTGGATTTACTCCAGACAACAAATACGTTGAGATCCTTGATGTAGTAAAAGAGCTTTCTGATACAGTAGATATCATGGATGCTAAGATCCTTGTATCTGGTGGCCGTGGTGTTGGAAGTGCTGAGAACTTCAAGATTCTTCAGGATCTGGCAGATGTACTCGGTGGTACCGTAAGCTGCTCCCGTGCCGTTGTAGATAACGGCTGGATGCCAAAAGAGCTGCAGGTAGGTCAGACTGGTAAGACAGTACGTCCTAACGTATACTTTGCAATCGGTATTTCCGGTGCTATTCAGCACACAGCTGGTATGGAAGAGTCTGACATCATCGTTGCAATCAACAAAGATGATTCTGCTCCAATCTTTGATGTTGCTGATTACGGTATCGTAGGCGACCTGAATAAGATCGTTCCAAAGCTCACAGAGGAATTAAAGAAGGTTGTAAAATAATTACGGACCTTTGAGAATATGGTGGTTGTATCCACTACCAAAGCCGTCACATGGAAATGTGGCGGCTTTTATAGGTTTTTATGATTTTACGGGATGAAACAGTGATGTTTGATCCCGTAACTGTTATAAAATGAAAAATGTTTTGTTTGTCATATCGCTTTCTGTACCATAGACAGGAAATACTGATGGATCTGGTCGCTGTCGTCCAGCTCCGGATGGAAAGATAATCCCAGTTGGTTTTTATAGCGGGCAGCCACAATCTTACCGTCAATCTGTGCCAGAATGTCGACATCGCTGCCGGCACGTTCGATATAGGGTGCACGGATAAAGGTCATTGGAACTTCACCAATGCCTTTTATTTCCCGCTTTGTATGAAAGCTGCCAAGCTGTCTGCCATAGGCATTTCGGAGTACCGTGACTGGCATGGTCTGGAAATGCACCGTGTCATCGCCGGAAAGTTTCTTAGCGAGCAGGATCAATCCGGCACAGGTTGCCAGCGTAGGCAGGTCGTTTTCAATCTGTTGCTTTAACGGATCAAACAGATCCAGCTCCCGTAGCAATTTTCCTTGGACGGTACTTTCCCCACCGGGGAGGATCAGCCCGTCAAATGCCTGCTCCAGATCTTTCTTTTGCCGTATCTCAAAACAATCTACTCCCAGTTTTTTGAGCCGGTTTATATGTTCAATAAAAGCACCCTGTACTGCTAATACGCCAATTTTCAATTTCGGTCATCCCCTTTTTCGTCAAATGTGCTGCCAGGCGTCAGCTTAAGAACTGCTTACGCCCGACACGTTTTATAAGACATCTGTATGTGTATTATTTTCCGCGTTCCGCCATGAGAAGCTCGATTTCCTGTTCGTTGATACCGACCATTGCTTCTCCCAGATCCTCAGAAAGTTCTGCTAACACTTTGGCATCTCGGAAATTCGTTACAGCTTTTACGATGGCTGCAGCACGTTTCGCAGGATCTCCGGATTTGAAGATACCGGAACCGACAAATACACCTTCTGCACCTAACTGCATCATCAGAGCTGCATCAGCCGGAGTTGCTACACCGCCGGCTGCAAAGTTGACGACCGGAAGTTTACCGTGGTCATGCACATAGGCAACCAGTTCATAAGGAACCTGCAGATTCTTGGCTTCGTCGAACAGTTCATCCTCATTCATGGAAGTAATACGTGCGATCGCACGTGTCATCATACGCATATGGCGAACCGCCTGTACGACATCTCCGGTACCGGGTTCCCCTTTTGTGCGGATCATGGAAGCACCTTCCTTGATGCGGCGGAGAGCCTCGCCCAGATCTTTGGCACCACATACAAATGGAACCTGGAATTTATTTTTATTAATATGGTATACATCGTCGGCAGGAGAGAGTACTTCGCTTTCGTCGATATAGTCGATTTCGATCGCTTCCAGGATCTGTGCTTCCGCAAAATGACCGATACGGCATTTTGCCATGACAGGGATCGATACTGCTTCCTGAATGCCTTTGATCATTTTGGGATCACTCATACGGGATACACCACCGGCTGCACGGATATCCGCCGGGATACGTTCCAGTGTCATAACAGCACAGGCACCCGCTTCCTGCGCAATGCGCGCCTGCTCCGGTGTTGTCACATCCATGATCACACCGCCCTTTAACATCTGTGCCAGTTCTTTATTCAATTTCCATCTGCTTTCCATAATTTATATCACCTTTTGCATCTGTCTTGTCATCAGGCAGATACACACCTTTCTTTTGTGTTCGGTTAACGGATTCTGTTGTACGTACATCATTGAAACGAAGTATAATCGAAAACTGATATGGTAAAAATAGCCAGTTTTAATAAAAATAATAGTACCAGATGAACGGAAGAAGAAAGAATGCCAATCGGAAAAATAGACAGAAATTAAATCAATCATAAAGTTAGGTTATAAAATATTTAAGAGAAAAATGGTTGTGAAATAAAGAGAGTTCCGATATACTATAGCAAGACAATATATTACAGAA
>CAUCOL010000234.1 GCA_958444395.1 uncultured Lachnospiraceae bacterium | reverse complement strand
TAACAGCTCCCCCACGCCGGTTGCAATCTCTTTTACCGCCGCTTGTTCCTCCGCCTTTGCACTTTTTGAAAAGCCTGTCAGACTGCTGCCGATCATAGCGACAGATACGGCAATTGCTGTCAGCTTTTTCCATGACCGTCTTGTCATAAAATCCCTCCTTACTTTTTGCGAACTCCTAAAAGCATCCTTTGTATTTCCAGCATCACTTCCTATGCTGATATAATGTATTAAAAAGATTTCTCTTAATAATCAGATTTCGTACGCGATTCCCAACAGCGTTATTCCTTCCGGCGATATTGGGTAAAATAATACTCCAGATCATAATATGTCTGCTCTTCTGAGTCATGTGTCATAACCCACGCCGGATCATCATCCAGATTTGGAAAAAATGTGTCTGCCTCATATGCATAATCAATCTTTGTTACAAATGCCCTGTGACAATACGGCAAAAACTGACGATATACTGTCTCCCCGCCGATCACAAAAATCTCCTGATCCGGATAATCCTCTAATAATTCCAGAACATCCTCTACGCTGTGTGCGATCAGGGCATCCCCAAATGAATAGCCCTTTCGTTTTGTCAGCACAATATTCGTTCTGCCCTTCAGAGTTGTCCCTCCCGGCAGTCCCTCCATCGTCTTACGGCCACCAATCACAACCCCGCCGGTCGTCAGTTCTTTAAACATTCTCTTATCCTGTGGAATACTGACCAGAAGATCTCCCTTATTTCCGATCCCCCAGTTCTGATCTACCGCAACGATTAGATTCATTTTTCGCATGATCTCACTCCTTATCGTCCTCAAAAAGATACATATATTCCCGTGGAATGTATGCTTTTACATAGATTCCTTCATTCTGATACTCTTCTTCCAATACCTGTCCATATTTTCGGACAGTTCCAACCACCGCTGCTTTGTCGTACGGAAAAACCTTTTCCAACAATGTCTTGGATTCCTTCAGCACCTCCGATACGACCGACAGCATCTGTTCAATGCCATCTCCATTTTTGGCAGAGATACGCACCGTCCGGTCTGCATGCAAATCCTTCAGGACAGCCGCCTCCTCCAGGCGGTCGATCTTATTAAATGCCGTGATCACTTTTTTATCCTCGACCTGCAGCTGATGCAGTGTTTCATAGACCGTATACATCTGCGCATCCATGTCCGGATTGGAACAATCCACCACATGAAGGATCAGATCTGCATATTTCGCTTCCTCCAGTGTACTGCGAAATGCCTGAATCAGATGATGCGGCAGCTTACGTATAAAACCAACGGTATCGGTGAATAAGATTTCTTCGCCGTTTTCCAATACACATTTCCGTGTCGTCGGATCCAGCGTAGCAAACAGCTTGTTCTCTGAAAGAACACCGGCGCCTGTCAGATGATTCAATAACGTCGATTTACCGGCATTTGTGTATCCTACGATTGCTACGACCGGTACCGGATTCTCCTGTCTCTTCTTTCTGGTCAGTTCTCTGGTCCGCTGCACCTGTAACAGCTCTTTCTTCAGGATCGAGATACGATCCTTGATCAGACGACGGTCAATCTCCAGCTTCTGCTCTCCGGGACCTCTTGTACCAATACCGCCTCCCAGTCTCGACAGTTCCTCTCTGTTTCCTATCAGATGGGAGGAACGATAGCGCAGCTGCGCCAGTTCAACCTGCAGCTTACCCTCATTCGTGGAAGCATGCTTGGCAAATATGTCCAGGATCATGACCGTACGGTCAATCACCTTTACTGACAGGGCAGCTGACAGATTGCGCAACTGCGCCGGCGTCAGTTCATCATCACAGACGACAGTATCTGCATGGTACTGCTGCACCAGCTGTGCCACTTCTTCGATCTTTCCTTTTCCGATATAGGTGCCCGGATGCATCCTTTCACGGTTCTGTACCACCTTTGCCACTGTCACCGCTCCGGCTGTCTGTCCTAACTCCTCCAGTTCCTCCAGGGATTCTTTCGTATCATCCCCTTCCCCTGTCGCTACACCGACTAACAGAATTCTCTCCTGTTCCTGTGCTGTATCATAAACCATAACTTTCTTTTCGTCCTCTTTCTTTATTCTGCCACACTGACAGCACTCTTTGTAACTGCCACTGCTGCTGTCTTTTTCCTGGTGATCCGCGTTTTTATAAAACGGTATTCTTTCTTCATGGCTGTGTCCTGCGGATATACCGCCAGATATTCCTTTGCCTCGCTAGCCGCCTGCTTAAACTCTCCCTGCATCTCATAGGCCACGATCAGATTTCTCCAGATCGTCTTTCGGTCAGATGCACCGGGTACCTGCAGACCTTTCTCCAGATAACCGGCTGCCTTTTTATATTGTTTATCCTGGATCGCACAGCCTGCCAGCTGATTATATGCATCTGCCAGCATAGGATCTCCATTTTCTTTGATAAATGCCTGAAAATATTTTTCTGCTTCCCGTATTTTATTCTGCTGCATCATCAAACTGCCCAGATAATAACCTGCCTGCGCATAGCCCGCCTTCTGTGCCGCCCGCAGATACTTTCCGGCATTCGCATAGTCTTTCTGACAAAGATAGATTCTTCCCTTCTGCGCCTGGATAAAAGCACTTTTGCTATCATTTTTCAGAATCTGCCCAACGATCTGCTCCTTTACATCCTCTTCTTCCAGTGCGTCGCATAGAGAATACAGGGCAAAATATGCCTCAAATTTCTCAGCCCCTTCCTTACGGGTATCACCGGATATCACCATTTGATAATCCTTTTGCGCCTGATCATTTTCCCCCAGCTTCTCCTCCAGTGCGCCACGCTTCAGATAGGCATCCCAGTTCTTCGCATCCTTATTTATGGCACCGCTATACGCCTCCAGCGCCGTGTCCTGCTCTCCCCTTGCCTCATATACAAGTCCCTGCAGGCATAGTATATCACCGTCAAGCTCTGCAGGATTTGGCAGCTTCTGCGCATTTTCCAGGCACTCCAGGCTTTTATCGTATTTGGCTCTGTTATAATACGCCATTGCCTGTCCATAATAGATCTGTTTATTATTCGTATTTGCAATACTGTTCTTTGTATCCTGATAGGCTTTGGAATACTGTGCTAGTGCCTTATCATATTCTCCCAGGCTGTTCAGGATCATTCCATAAGAAATATAATACTCTGCTTTCTCATCATTCCTGCTGATCGCCTTCTGCATGCTTTGTGCTGCCTGCACATAGTTTCCCTCCTGCGCCTGCTTAACACCCTGTTCGTAATATTTATCCGCTTTTCCACAACCGCTCAATAACATACCGGCACAAATACATACAACTGCCATCTGCCATTTTTTCATTCCTTTACCAGCCTTTCTATTTCATTTGAGCCTTGTCCGTGCTCTTTTTCTCTATTCCTCTAAACTAACTAATTATACTACATTCCCGTCTTCCATGCAAACACAGACAACACACCGAATCACACCATATATTCCTAAAACGTGCGGTCAAACTGTACCACCAGATAGCTTTCCGGCTGCTGACTTCGTACCTTTTGTGTCAGCTGTTCCAATATCTCCTGCTCCTTTAATCTGCATTCATAGGGAATCACAATATCAAATATGTAATTTACATGCGTCGGTCCCTTCACCATGCGAAAGTCATGAAAGGTAAGTGCCGGATCAATCTGCGCCAATTTTT
>CAUCOL010000233.1 GCA_958444395.1 uncultured Lachnospiraceae bacterium | reverse complement strand
AGCTCAGACACGTTTCCGGGCACGTATCTATCCTGTCATCCTATGGTCGGTCTGATCTGGGAAAGCCTAATACCCTGCGTCAATTTTTCATCCATCGTTTCGCAGACAATATAGTATATCCGGCAAAAATCAGAAAGATATTTAAGCTACGCATGCTCAGATGTCAGGGCTTTAACTGCTATCACGGTGTGGGAAGTTTTAGTATTTTATTTATGCCATATCGGAAAATTATGCCCGGAGTTCACAAAGTTTTGACAAACCTGTGTTATAGTAGTGGGAGTGATTTAGATAGGAGGAAAAGAACTTTGATCGAAGTAAAGAACCTTGTAAAAAAATATGGGAATCATGCTGCGGTAAATAATCTGTCGTTTACCGTGGATACCGGAAAAGTTGTTGGTTTCCTGGGACCGAACGGTGCCGGCAAATCAACAACGATGAATATGATTACCGGATATATCGCACCGACCGAGGGTACGATACTGATTGATGGAGTGGATATGGCAGAGGAGCCGGAGACAGCAAAGAAAAATATCGGTTATCTTCCGGAGATTCCACCATTATACCCGGATATGCGGGTGCGTGAATATCTGCTTTTTGTAGCAGAGTTAAAGAAAGTGGCGCATACAGAACGTGCCAAAATGGTACATCAGATTATGAATCGCACGAAAACACTAGATGTGTCAGAACGTCTGATTCGTCATCTTTCCAAAGGATATAAGCAGAGAGTCGGTCTGGCAGCAGCGATGATGGGGTATCCGGATATACTGATCCTGGATGAACCGACGGTTGGTCTTGATCCGGAGCAGATCATTCAGATGCGTAGTCTGATCCGTAAATTAAGCGAAGAGCATACGATCCTGTTAAGCTCGCATATTATGCAGGAGATCAATGCGGTGTGTGATGAAGTGATCATCATCAATAATGGTGAGATGATTGCCTGCGACACACCGGAGAATATTAAAAAGAAGATGGCATCCAATGGACTGCATCTGGTGATTAAAGGAGAAAAGGCGGAGATTAAAGCCGCACTTCGCCAGGTTTCCGGCATTAAGGATGTAAAATATGACGAAGAGATGGAGGAAGGAACTCTGGGACTGACCTTGTATTCCATCGACCAGACAGACCTTCGTGAGGATGTATTCTATACATTGGCAAAGGCATCCTGCCCAATTCTGGAGATGCAGAAGGAAGCTACTTCTCTGGAGGATGCATTCCTGGCATTGACAAAGGGCGGTTCCCGTCAGCAGGGAGGCAGAAAGGTGAAGAAGAAAACAACATCTTCAATGCCTGGAACCGCATCTACAGAGTCAGAGACAACATCTTCAAAGGAACAGACGGCATTGTCGGAGGCAAAAGAAGCAAATAGTCAGCCGGCTGAGGCTGATACAAAACAGGATCAGAAGGAGGTTTAAATTATGCTGGCTATATATAAAAAAGAACTTCGTCAGTATTTTCATTCGATGGTCGGATTTGTCTTTCTGGCATTTTTTCTTGCGATTATCGGAATCTATACATTGGCATATAATTTTAACGGAGGATATGGTAACTTTGAATTGACACTTGGCTCTGTCTGCTTTCTGTTCGTTCTGCTGATACCAATCCTGACGATGCGTATTATCGCAGAAGAGAATCATCAGAGAACTGATCAGCTGTTATATACGGCACCGGTTTCTACGACGCGTGTGATCATTGGCAAATATTTATCTGTACTGACTTTATATGGTATCGGTGTGGCAGTGATCGCTCTGTACCCGTTGATCCTGAAGCATTACGGGCAGCAGGTACAGCTTTCGATGGCATATAGTGCAGTAATCGGTTTCTTTCTTTTAGGAGCAGCCTATATTGCATTGGGAACTTTTATCTCAGCATTGACAGAGAGTCAGGTGATTGCAGCGGTTGTTTCGTTTATTGTACTTTTATTATCTTATCTGATGAGCAGTTTATCCGGAATGATTCCGACAGATCATATGACACAGGCTGTGATCTTAAGTGTGGTCTGGCTGGTTATCTGCCTGATCGCTTACAATATGATGCGCAGTGTTCTGGTCAGTGTGGTACTGGCAGTGGTTGGTGAAGCGGCACTTTGGATCGTCTATGCCGTAAAATCTTCTTTATATGATGGACTGGTTACAAAGATCTTAAACTGTTTTGCGGTTTCTGCGAAGTATGAAGATTTTAAACTTGGTATTTTGCAGTATGATGCTGTGGTATATTATCTGAGCATTGCATTTCTGTTTGTATTTTTGACCATTCAGGTAACAAAAAAGAAGAGATTTGGTTAAGGAGGACTGTGAGACATGAATTTGCGGAAAAAGAAAGCAGCCGGAGAAGCCTCCGGGGCAAAAGAAATGAAAAACGTATTCAAAAGCCAGCAGTTTAAGTCAGGAGCATATAGTTCCTTTCTTACCGTGATCGTGATCGCGCTGGTCGTAGTGGTAAACCTTGTATTTGGTAAATTGGATCTGTCCACGGATCTGAGCAGTGGCAGTCTGTATACCCTGTCAAAGGAAACAAAGAATGTTGTTAAGAAAACCAGGGACAAAATAACCATTTATTACATGGTGGAAAAAGGATCTGAGGAAAGTCACATTCAACGTGTACTGAAACAGTATAATAAGATTTCAGATCAGGTGAAAGTGAAAACAAAGGATCCAATTGTATATCCGGGTTTTGCAAAGAAATATGTCAACGATGATATTTCCAACAATGATGTAATCGTTGTAAATGAAACTACCGGAGCTGCCAAATATATTTCAAATGGTGATATGTATTATAGTTCATCGGACTATTATTCCAGTGGAAGCGGAGATGAATATCTCGATGTAGAGGGGCGTGTGACCTCTGCAATCCAGTATGTAACATCAGAGAATAATACAAAGATGTACCAGGTAACCGGTCACAATGAAGTAGAACTGGGTGACAGTCTGAAGACATCTATTGAAAAGATGAATGTTGAACTGGAGGATCTGTCACTGGCAACTAAGGGAAAGGTTCCTTCCGATTGTGATATCTTACTGATCAATGGACCGGCTACAGATCTTCTGGATAAAGAAAAGGAAGCAGTATTAAACTATCTGAAAGCTGGTGGCAATGCCATTATTCTGACGCAGTATACCGGAGAAAAGACACCGAATCTGGACGAAGTCCTGGAATATTACGGGGTAACGGTAAAACAGGGAAATATCTGTGAAAGCGCAGGAAATTACATCAATTATGTAAACTGGATCGTACCATCGATCAATTATAATGCAGATATGATGAGTGGACTGGGAGACAGCCAGTATATCATGATGCCAAATACAGAAGCACTGGTCGCACAGGATTCTTCAAAACTCAGAAGTTCCCTGACGATTACGGATCTCCTGACGACCTCTAAGAAATCCTATCTGAAGGTGGACACAAGCTCTGGCACCGGTGAGAAAGAATCGGGAGATCTGGATGGTCCGTTTTCTACCGGCCTGTATATAGAGGATAAGATTGATGATGATACGACAACAAAGCTGGTGGTATATTCATCGGCAGGAGCTCTTTCGGAGCAGTATACTTCTACTTCACAGCTTGCCAATGCGTCTCTGCTGGAAAATGCCGTCAGTGGCATCTCAGGAACTTCTGCACAGGAGTCTTCCATTGATGTGAAGAACCTGTCTTACTCTACAGTATCTATGGGG
>CAUCOL010000232.1 GCA_958444395.1 uncultured Lachnospiraceae bacterium | reverse complement strand
GGCGATCATATAGCCGGCTACCGGACTGTCGATTCCACCGGATAACAGCAACATAGCTTTTCCATTGGTTCCCAGAGGCATACCACAGACACCCGGAATAATCTTGGAATATACATAGGCTTTCTCACGTACCTCGACCCAGATACGTACATCCGGCTTATGCACATCTACTTTTAATGCCGGAAAACGATCTAACAGATAGGCACCCATCTCTACGCAGACCTCAGGTGAAGTGAGCGGATATCTCTTGTCACTCCGCTTGGACTCTACCTTGAAGGTAAATGTCATATCCTCATACTGCTTCTCTACGAAATCACCGGTCGCTTTCGTCAGATTTTCCCATGACTTGTCCTCGATCACATCGACCGGACAGATCGCAGCAATACCAAATACACGGGTCATCGCCTCCACTGCATCATCAAAGTCAAAGTCACCTTTTGCCTCTACAAAGATTCTTCCCTGCTCTCTGGCAACATGAAACTCTCCCTCCAGAGCGGACAGTCTTCTCTGAATCTGATAACAAAGTGCCTCTTCAAATTTATATCTGTTTTTTCCTTTGATGCCGATCTCTGCATATTTGATCAAAAATGCCTGATACATAATTCCTCCTTCCGGCAATATGCCGCTGTAATGGTTTAATTCACCAAGATGCCTTTTGCTCTTTTTAGCCTGCCGCCAAAACGCTGCCACCTTGTTTATTTCCTGATAAAACGACGAAGCTGCGGTAATACGGTCTCTACCTGATCTGCTGCATAATCCACTTCGTCCATCGTCGTAGTAACACTGAAACTAAAACGCAGCGTAGAATCCAGCAGTGCATCATCCACCCCTACTGCCTGTAAGGTTCCACTCAGATCCGGATGATTCGACGAACAGGCAGATCCCGACGATACATAAACGCCTTTGGCTGCCAGTGCATGCAGCATGACCTCACTTTTTATCCCTGCAAAGCTGACACTCACAATATGCGGAGCCGTCTCTTCCACCGACAGCTCTCCCACACCATTGACCGTTACATCCGGCAGCTTCTGCATCCGCTCGATCAGGTGCTTCTTCAACGCATACAAAGCCTCTGTCTTCCGGCTGTGTTCCTGATAAATCTGCTGCACTGCCACGCCAAGTCCTGCGATCCCCGGAACATTCTCTGTACCGGAACGCATGCCTTTCTGCTGACCGCCTCCCCAGATGATCGGACTGATCTTTGTTCCCTCTTTTACATACAGAAATCCAACGCCCTTTGGTCCGTGAATCTTGTGTCCACTGACCGATAACAGATCGATCCCGAGCTTTTTCGGCTGGATCTTATACTTTCCATATGCCTGGATCGCATCGACATGAAACAGGATATCCGGCTTCTTCTTCTTTGCCGCCGCTGCCAGCGTCCGAATGTCTTCCAGTGCTCCGATCTCATTATTTACCATCATGACGGATACCAGCAGTGTATCCTCCCGGATCGCATCCAGAAGCGTCTGTGTCTGTACCCTTCCCACATGGTCAACTGCCAGATAAGTCGCTTCATAGCCCTGACGTTCCAGCCATCCGAACGGTTCATGCACCGAAGCATGCTCGATACGCGTTGTAATGATATGCTTTCCGGCTCTTGCATTGGCAAGCGCTGTTCCGATCAATGCCATATTATTTGATTCTGTCCCGCCGGAAGTAAAAATAATCTCCTTCGGCTGACATTTTAAGCTGGCTGCAATCGTCTCTCGGGTATCGTTAATATACTTCTCTGCATCCATTCCTTTTGTGTGTTTGGAAGAAGGATTTCCATAATCCTCCTTCATCACTTTCATCATGCAGTCTGCTACTTCCGGAAAAACCCTGGTTGTCGCAGCATTATCCAAATATGCTTCCATGAAACTCCTCATTTCCGATCTTACTACTTTTGTAAACTCTGATCATCCGTTCTATTTCTGCATCTGAAACATCAGTATCGACAGCAAAGCCATGCCCGCTGTTTCGGTTCGAAGGATCCTCTTTCCCAGCGTCATGGGATGTGCCCCGTGCTGCATCGCCGCTTCTACCTCATCCTTCTCAAGACCGCCCTCCGGCCCGATGAAAATTCCAAGGGAAGATTTGCCGCATGCCTCTGCAACGATGTCTCTGGATGCATCTATTCCGTCCTGCAACTCATACGGAATCATATTGTACTCTAATGCGTCTGCCATGTCAAACGCTTTCTCCAGTGTAACCGGTGCATGCACGACCGGAATGATCCCACGGTCACACTGCTTGGCTGCTGCCTCAGCGATTGCCTGCCATCGTTCCTGCTTCTTTTGAATCTTTTTGGCTTCCGACAGTCTGACCACACAGCGTTTCATCATAACCGGTACGATCTCATACACGCCAAGCTCCACTGCTTTCTGTATGATAAATTCCATCTTTTCTTTCTTGGGAATCCCCTGAAACAGAGTAATCTTCGTATCAAGCTCTGTTCCGGTCTCCTGCGTCTTTTCAATCGTCAGAACGACCTCACCCGGAATAAACTCCCTGATCCGGCAGGCGTAATCGGTTCCTTCCTTGTCACAGGCAACCACCCAGTCTCCCTTCTCCAGGCGGAGTACATTTTTGATATGATTTACATCTCCATCCCGTATCACGATCTCTTCCTGTCCGATCTGATCCGGTTCCACATAAAAACGATACATCTGTTACTTCCTTTCTGTTCACATTACAGAGGAAAAGCCTTCCCCTGCACGGATGCAGACAAAGGCTCTTTCCTTAGTATATCCGATCATTTCATAGCATACTTTCCATTACAGGTACTGATCGATCCCATTGGCTGTTCCCAATGTAGAATACGTACCATTGAATGTATAAATGCTGGCATTATTATTGGCATACGCTGCACTGTTTGCCAGGCGATAACTCTGCTTTGCATTCTCCTGGATCTGATCCCCATAGGAACCACTCCCCCGGAATAATGACTTCAACGTGCTCACTTCCGCACTGGCGAGTTTCTCTTCATCCAGCTTGAGCTTTCCGTCCGATCCCATCGTTATGCCAACCTCAGACAGAAGTCTGGCATTCTTCGACGTGATCTTGGCTGCCTTAACCCCACGATTAAACAAAGAAGCATCCTTTAAGTCTCCGGCACTTTTCAGATAGGAATTATAGCTGCTTACAAAGTCTTTCACTGCACTGTTGATCGCCTTTGTATCATAGGTATCCTTTCCATTTTCATCCTTAGATACCGCATACAGTGAGGCCTTGTCCAATATTTCCAGACTGTCATTCAACGACTTGGCACTGTCCTTCGCTGACAGAAGAGAATTCGTCGAATCCTCGGAATCACTTTTCTCTGTACTGTCCGCCTTCTTCTGCTCACTGTAGTATGATTTGATCAGCTTTTTGTATACGCCACTGCGGATCATGGCATAATCGCCCAGATTGATACCGGTCGAGGTATCGGAAGATCCGAAACTTCTGCCAAAGATTGCATTATATATGTTCATATTGTTATTTGAAGAAATCGAATGAATCGCCATATGATCACCAAACCTTTCTGTAACCTGTTCATCCTACTTATCTATATAGTATTATATCGTTTCTTTCTATAAAAAGTTTACCAAATTTTATCTGTTTTTTCTATGAGAATTTTGCTTTTTGCGTTTTCTTCCTGTATCCCGGTTATTTTTACGGCTAGGATGCTCCTTTTTATCCCATGCCTGCTCTCTC
>CAUCOL010000231.1 GCA_958444395.1 uncultured Lachnospiraceae bacterium | reverse complement strand
TCAAGAGAAAAGTTGAAGAAGCAGCTAAGATCCTTGACCTTGAGAAATTATTAGACCGTAAACCAAAGGCTCTTTCCGGTGGACAGAGACAGCGTGTTGCTATGGGTCGTGCAATCGTTCGTAATCCTAAGGTATTCCTGATGGATGAGCCTTTATCAAACCTGGATGCAAAACTTCGTGTACAGATGCGTATAGAGATTTCCAAGCTGCATCAGAGACTTGAGTCTACGATCATCTATGTAACACATGACCAGACAGAGGCTCTTACACTTGGTACACGTATCGTTGTTATGAAAGATGGTATCATGCAGCAGGTTGCTACTCCTATCGATCTTTATACAAAGCCTTGCAACTTATTCGTTGCCGGATTCATCGGATCTCCACAGATGAACTTCATCGATGCTAAGGTTGTTAAAGACGAAGAAGGCATCAAGCTCGCATTCGGTAGCTATGCGGTTAAATTACCGGAAGCTAAGGCTGAGAGACTGGTTGAAGGTGGTTACATAGATAAAGAGGTTGTATTTGGTATTCGTCCAGAGGATATCAAGGATGAAGAGATCTTCGTTAATGCAGGCGACAGCAATATCCTGGATGCTACTGTTAAGGTATACGAGATGCTCGGTGCCGAAGTATTCTTATACTTCAATGTAGAGGGTCATGACATTACAGTTCGTGTAAATCCTCGTACAACAGCTCGTCCTGGTGATACGATCAAGATTGCATTAGATGTAAATAAGATCCATATTTTTGATAAAGAGACAGAAAGAACAATCACAAACTAGTTTATAACAATTTAGTTTAGAATAAAGTTCCCTTAAAAACAGCTATCGTGAAACGGTAGCTGTTTTTTCTTTTAACGGTATGAAATGTTTGATTAGTGAAAAATGCCAATAAACCTGGTTATAGCAATGGTGTTTATAGATAATGTGTCATATGGGCTATTTACTTTTGTGCAATTTGTTGATATAATATAAAGAAGGTATCGAATGAATTGTGATTACTTTCTACAGAGTAAAGAGAGGAAAGCGTTACGTTATGACTGCGTCGGTACGATCATAAAAGGTTCTGCAAAGGGACTGAGCAGACAGAAAAATTCTATATAAGAACTTAGTTGGAGGGATGATATGATTTCAAATCAGGTATTACAGACGACGATAGATGGCTTGAAAAATATTACTCGCATTGATATTTGTGTGATGGATACAGAGGGAAAGGCACTTGCCACTACGATCAATAATGTAGAGGAGTATGAAGAAGCTGTTATGGCGTTTGTGGATTCTCCGGCAGACAGTCAGGTACTTCAGGGGTATCAGTTCTTTAAGGTGTTTGATGAGCATCAGCTGGAATATGTGATTCTGGCGCGTGGTGACAGTGACGATGTATATATGGTTGGAAAGCTGGCAGCATTTCAGATACAGAACCTTCTGGTAGCATATAAGGAGCGTTACGATAAAGATAACTTCATCAAGAATCTGCTGCTGGATAACCTGTTGCTGGTAGATATCTATAATCGTGCGAAGAAGCTGCACATTGATACATCTGTACGGCGTCTTGTCTTTCTGATTGAGACAAAGAATGAGAAAGATACGAATGCATTAGAGACGATCAAGGGATTATTTGCAAGCAAGACCCATGATTTTATTACACAGGTCGATGAGAAGAATATTATCCTGGTCAAGGAAGTAAAGCCAAATGAAACCTATGAGGATATGGACAAGACGGCTAAGGTGATTCTGGATATGCTGAATACAGAGGCGATGACAAAGGTTCATGTGGCATATGGTACGATCGTCAATGAGATCAAAGACGTATCCCGTTCCTATAAAGAAGCAAAGATGGCATTAGATGTCGGAAAGATATTCTACAGCGATCGAAATGTAGTTGCCTACAGCAGCCTGGGAATCGGCAGGTTGATCTATCAGCTTCCGATGCCGCTGTGCAAGATGTTTATTAAGGAGATCTTTGGTGACAAGTCACCGGATGAATTTGACGAGGAGACGATATCTACGATCAATAAATTCTTTGAAAACAGTCTGAATGTTTCCGAGACATCCAGACAGCTGTATATTCACAGAAACACACTGGTTTACAGATTGGATAAATTACAGAAGAGCACCAATCTGGATCTGAGGGTATTTGAGGATGCGATTACATTTAAGATTGCTTTGATGGTAGTAAAATATATGAAATACATGGAAACATTTGAATATTAAAGGATATTTGAAAACGTTCGGTACTATGATGGGCGGAACGTACAAAAATGTATATTGATTGTTTCTACACCGGCGGTAGAGAAGGCTGACCGGCGACCACAACGATTGGGGCGTGGATTGACCAGATGGATCAGTTCACGTCTTTTGTGTATATGGAAGGAGAAGTATGATACAGACAGGCGAAAGAATGATCTATTTACAGAATGTAAATAAAGTATATGCAACAGGGACTGCGGCACTCAGAAACTGTTGCCTTCAGGTGAATAAGGGAGAATTTGTATTTATAGTAGGAAGCAGCGGCTCCGGAAAATCTACCCTGATCAAAACGCTGTTAGGAGAGATTCAGGCGACGTCAGGCACGGTTGAGGTCGCTGGAAAGAATCTTGCGGATATGAAGCGGAAGGAATTGCCGTATTTCCGGCGTAAACTGGGCGTAGTATTTCAGGAATTCCGGTTGTTGGAGGAAATGAATGTCTTTGAAAATGTGGCATTGGCACAGCGGGTCGTTGGTGTATCCAGTCGTGAGAGAAGACGAAAAAATGCCATGGCGATGATAGAGATGGTGGGACTGTCCCAGAAGTTGAAGGCGCATCCGAGTGAACTGTCCGGCGGCGAGCAGCAGAGAGTAGCGATCGCGCGTGCGATGGTCAATAAGCCATCGATCCTTCTGGCAGATGAGCCGACAGGAAACCTGGATCCGGAAAATTCCTGGGAGATCATGAATCTGCTGTCGGAGGTACATCAGTTGGGAACGACCGTATTGGTGGTAAGTCATAATGAGGACATTGTCAACAAAATGCAGAAGCGAGTCGTTACATTACACCAGGGACAGATTATCAGTGATGAACAGCAGGGAGGATATGTGCAGTGAGTACATTATGGTATGGATTAAAGCAGGGGATCAAGAGCATTGTGCAGAATAAAATATTTTCATTGGCAGCGATCGGTACGATCACAGCGTGCCTGTTTCTGCTGGGAGTGTTTTATGCATTATTCACAAACTTTCAGCATATGGTTTATAATGCAGAGAGTACCGTCGGCATCGTCGTTTTCTTTGATGACAATGTAACGCAGGCACAGATCTCCGGCATTGGAAAACAGATCGAAGCATGTAAGCCGGTAGAAAAGGTCGAGTATATTTCGGCGCAACAGGCGTGGGAAAAGTGTAAAAAAGAGATGTTAAACGATGATGCACAGCTGATCAGCGCATTTGGTGAGGACAATCCGTTGATCAATTCCTCGTCGTATGAGGTCTATCTGAAAGACATATCGAAGCAGAATCAGATGGTCAGCTTTATAAAGAATCTGGATGGGGTACGCAAGGTCAATGGATCTGCCGGAGCAGCGGACAGTCTGAAAACATTTAATATGCTGGTTGGATACGTTACGATTACCATTATCGTTCTTCTGATCCTTGTATCTGTTTTCCTGATCAGTTCAGCCGTTGATATGGGGAAGGTCTGGGAGACTTCTACCGCATGCGCAATGA
>CAUCOL010000230.1 GCA_958444395.1 uncultured Lachnospiraceae bacterium | reverse complement strand
TTAAAATATCCCTCGTTGATCGTGTAAGTACCATCTGTAGACATCATGTTCGACCATGCTACCGGAATACGGATCGTATTGATGCCGTATGTTTTGAGTCCATCAAACAGCTTCTGGGTTGCCGAAGGATTTCCTGCATTTTTCTCACACTCTTCTACCGTGGTATTCAAGCCAACGTAGTTTGATTCGTCTAATGCATTTCCCAGATTCCAGCCAAGTCCCATTGCCTCGGTCAGCTGCAGTGCTGTCAGCTTGGTACGCATCACTCCGTTATCTTTCGTTGTCACTCCGTAACGGGATGTATGCTCATCCGTCAGATTGGACAGATTCAGATCCGTGCTGTCACTCACCTTCGCATCATATGCCGGCGTAAAAGTTCTAGCCGGTGCTGCGGTCGGTTCAATCGTTGCCGTTGGTGCTGCAGTTGCTGTTGGTGCTGCTACTGCTGCACTGGTTGCCGGTGCTGCGGATGCAGCGGCGGTCTGTACTGCCTTTGCTGCTGCCAGTACCGTTACCTTCAGCTTCAGTTTCTTTGTTACTTTCTTCTTGCGCTGTTTGTAGGTAACCTTTGCCGTGATCGTTGTCTTACCCTTCTTCACGCCACGGACGGTTCCCTTTTTGTTGACAGTTGCGATCTTCTTGTTTGCGGATGACCAGGTCACCTTCGCTCTGGACGGCTTATTCTTCACCGTTACCTTCTTTGTCTTACCTGCCCCCAGTTTTATGCTTTTTGCACTGAGTTTTGGTGCCTTAGCGGCCGATGCAAACTGCACAAAACCATTCAGAGACAAAAGAAGTGCCAGAGACAATACGCCTGCCAGTATCCTTTTGCTTGTTTTGTTCTTCATAAAAAAGTGCCCTCCTTTTTTTATCCCTCTCTCATACACAATATTATACTGAATGCGGCATAAAAAAACAACCGTCAACCTCTGCTGTTATGCAGTGATTGACGGCTGTTCTTACTCCGCTTCATTCATCTTGGCAAGCTTTGCTGCCTGGTCTGCAGCAATAATATTGTCGATCAGTTCTGTAATATCTCCATTCAGAATATCATTCAGACGATGGCTGGTGTATTTGATGCGGTGATCGGTCACACGTCCCTGTGGGAAATTGTACGTACGGATCTTCTCCGAACGGTCGCCGGATCCGATCTGGCTACGTCGTTCTGCGGCCTGCTCACTCTCCGCTTTTTCACGCTCCAGCTCATAAATACGGGAACGCAGCACCTTCATCGCCTTATCCTTATTCTTCAACTGTGACTTTTCGTCCTGACAGGATACTACGATACCGGTCGGAATATGCGTGATACGTACAGCGGAGTCAGTTGTATTGACACACTGTCCACCGTTTCCGGATGCACGGAACACATCGATACGGCAGTCGTTTGGATCCACATCGACATCCACCTCTTCGACCTCCGGCATGATCGCTACCGTCGCTGTAGAGGTATGGATACGTCCACCGGATTCTGTCGATGGAATACGCTGTACACGATGTACACCACTTTCATATTTTAATTTAGAATACGCACCGGCACCATTGATCATAAAGACGATTTCCTTAAATCCACCGATACCGTTTTCATTTGCACTCATCACTTCGATCTTCCAGCGGTTACTCTCGGCATATTTAGAATACATACGGAACAGATCTGCCGCAAAAAGAGCTGCCTCATCACCACCGGCACCGCCACGGATCTCAACAATAACATTCTTATCGTCATTCGGATCTTTGGGCAGCATCAGGATCTTTAAATCCTTTTCGCATTCTTCTACTTTGGCTTTGCAGTCGTTTAATTCTTCTTTTGCCATTTCACGAAGCTCCTCATCGGATTCCTCCTCCAGCATCGCCAGACTGTCCTCGATACCATCCTTAGCTGCCTTGTACTCTTTATATTTCTCTACGATCGGTGTCAGCTCACTCTGCTCACGCATCAACTGACGATATTTATTCTGGTCACTGATCACAGCCGGATCGGTCAATTCCATATTGATCTCCTCCAGGCTGCGTACTAAATCTTCTAACTTATCAAACATGTCTGCTCCTCTCTTTTTGCGATGCCTATTCCTTTCTCTGCCCGACAGCATCCTCTGCGTACAAATGCGTTTTCTTCACGCCGGATACCACGCGATCCAGCCCTGCCAGATCCTGATAGCAATGCACCTGATCAAAACCACATTCTTTCATCAGTGCCGGTACACTTTCTCCCTGGTCATATCCTATCTCCATCCATAACTGACCATCCTCGTCCAGATGCTCCCATGCCTGCGGAATCAGACGACGATAGATCACAAGGCCATCGATTCCTCCATCTAATGCCAGCATCGGCTCATGTTCCCGAACCTCCGGCATGAGTGCACGGATCGTCTCCGTCGCAATATACGGCGGATTTGACACGATCACATCGTAAGTCTGCTGCACATTCTGCAACAGATCTCCCTGCGCAAATGTCACCTCTGCCGCCAGCGTCTCTGCATTTATATTGGCAGCCTCTAACGCTTCCCTTGACAGATCCACTGCATCCACGCGTAGCGGTTTTCCAAGCTTTGCAAGAGAAATCGCTATACAGCCGGAACCGGTACATACATCCAGCACCCTTTTGCCGGATACCAGCGGCAATAGCTTCTCTACCAGTACCTCCGTGTCCTGTCTCGGGATCAGTACATGCTCATTTACCTGAAAGGAAAGGCCCATAAATTCCTGCTGCCCCGTCAGATGCTGTAACGGAATATGTCTGCTCCGTTTGCGGATCTGTTCCCTGTATGCTGCAATGCTGTCCTGATCCGCTCTTTCTTCCTGATGCAGAAAGAACTGTGCCAGGCTCCAGCCGGTCAGTTCCTCCAACAGATATCTGGCATCCAGCCCTGCCTCTGCCACATCTGCCTGTTCCAGGGTGTGTGTTCCCTCCTGCAAAAGCTCCTTCCAGGTACAGTCAGACGTTTTGCTACTCTGCATCTTTGGAATCTCCTGTTTCTTCAAAATAATGATCCAGGCTCATCAGATCATCCTCTTCACTGACCGCCGTCTCCTCCGGATTATTCTCCCTCATGGCAGCCAGCCGGGCAGCACGACGTTTTTCTACGTCCTTATACTCTTTCTCAAGCTCTGCTTCTCTTGCTTCCTGCTCTTTGATCAGGCGGGCACGTTCTGCGATCCGCTTTCTGTATGCCGCTTCACGCTCTTCGATCTCTTTGCGTACCTGTGCACGGGATTTTCTGACCTTTCTTCTTGCCACACGCACCTTCGGTGTATCATCTGCCTTTTCGGTCGTTCTTTCCTCTTCGCTTTCCACCGCCTCTTCGGACAGAATGCTCTCTGCCTTTTGAGTCTTTTTTTTCTTCTTACGCTTTAATTCTTTTACCGGCTCTTCGGCAGCTGCATCCTTCTTTTCCGGTTCTTTAGCAGCCGCTTCTTTCCCTGACGGCTCTGCATCTGATACCGGCTTTTTATCCGTTACCGTTTCTGCTTTCGGAGCCTGTTTCTGATCCGCTTTCGCTTCTGCCTTTGACGCCCGTTTCTTTTCTACGACCGGTTCCGCCTTCTGCTTCTGATCAGCTGCCGGCTCCTCTTCCGGCTCAGCTGTCTGCAGCATCTCTGATGCATCCACTGCTGCCTTTGATCTTTTCTGTTTTGCAGCAGTCTTTCTCCGCTGCTGTGCCCGCAGACGTCGCTGGTATTCACGCCAGTCAAATACTGCGTCTACCGATGCGATCGCTACTTCGATCATCGCATCATCCGGCTCCCTGGTCGTCAGA
>CAUCOL010000229.1 GCA_958444395.1 uncultured Lachnospiraceae bacterium | reverse complement strand
AAACCTCTATTTTTATCATATTACATCGAGGGATATGCCTTATGCAGCTGCCCGGCGCGAAACCTTCAGCAAGCCTTCTTTTCTGTCAGATCTGTCAAATAAAGTCGGTCTGACCGACCAGGTTCGTCTTGGCAACAAAGCGCGCTTTATTGATACAGAGGAAGGCTACCACGCTATGAGTCAGCTCTTGCATGATCCGGACCGCCGGCTTCCGGTGATCGTCATCTGCCAGACCCTGGACATGACGGCATCAGCCCAGGAATATAAGGATGGCTATGATATGGATTCTTTTACGATCAACGGAACCCGACTTGCCAAAGTCATTGGTCTATACGCACACGTATATATGCTGAATCAACAGTTTTTGGAACGCTGGTCGGCAGATCAGTGTCTGGATCCTGGGGATGCCGAAGGAAGTATTATGATCTTCTGGCCGGTTATTTCCGGGAAAATGCCGGAACTATTTACCCGTGAAATGGCATATGATACACGCTTTGACTTTAACCGTTTTGCATTTCATGATCAGAATATCAACGAAAAAGCCTTTCGACATAAGCTGGTTCAGATTATCAAAGACGACAATGTAAGTCATTAATCTTAAAAAGGGAAAACGCCGGATCAGATATCACATCGAATCCGGCGTTTCTTTTATCTTCTGCAGAGCAGATAATAGTATAAAATATCACCTCTGCCTGCCTTCTATGCTGCCACCTCTTTACTTTAATACGACCTTTATTTTCTTCTTGACTGACTTGGTATCACCGGTTCGAAGCAGAGATAACGTAAGCTCGTCGCCCGGTATATGACGCGACAGGATCAGACGCATTTGACGAAGATTCTTCACGGATGTTCCGTCAATCGCTGTCAGGATATCCGCAGTCCGTACGCCTCCCTCATATGCCGGAGACTGTACGATCACATCCGTAATATAGATTCCATCTTCCAAGCCGAATTGACTGCCACGTTCTTTGTCCAGATTGCAGCCCTTAATACCAAAATATACCTGCTCCTTGCTCTGCACCAGACTGGTCAGTACGGAGCTGATATCGTGAATCCCGATAAATGCACTGTTCGTACAGCCAGTCACATCCTGATATGCATCTGAAAGCATTCCAACCAGCCTTCCTTCTATATCCACCGCAAAGCCATTTGCCGTACTGCAAAAAGATGTATTCGTGCTGTACAATGAAACATCTCCATCGGTTACACTTGCAGTCAGCTTATTGTTGACGACATTTCCCAGCAAAACCGTATTCATCACACCATTCGGACTCCCCAGCAAAAGAACCGGTGTCCCCAATGCTAATTGCGACTTCTCGCTGATGCTGACTGCATTTGTCTCTTTGATCGTCTGATTATCCAGCTCCGCCTTATCCACTCTGAGCACTGCCACACCCAGGTTTGTCGCTGTACCCTGTATGTCCGCCTGCACATGCTTGTTATTCTGAAATGTAACGTATAATTTCTTTGCATTGGAAACCACACCGGTCCCCGTCAGAATATAATAATTCTTCAGCGTATCCCTGAAAACAAGTCCACTCTGTTTATTTGCATTCCGGACAGACTCCGCATGCCAGCTGTCCTTCTCATCGACACTGCTTACCTTAACTACTGCCTCATTACACTTCTGACCTACCTCGGATACTTCCTTCCATAACTCGCTGTATCCTTCCATGCTCTCGATCTGAATCGGTTCGGAGGATGCCGTGATCGGCGCATTCTCCGCCTCCTCCGTCGAAGCTGTCTTCTGCGCCAGCGCCTTACGGTATGCCGCCTCCTGGCGTCCATTGATAAAGCGGTCTGTTGCACTGGCCAGCAGGCATGCTACGACACCAAATATCGCAGCGATCAGCACCGTCATGGCAATCCTTTGTATAAAATCAGAGACAAGACGTTTTCTCTGCGGACGGATCTGCTCACGTATGAACTGGTACTTCTTCTCGCTGTCGTCCTCTTCATACTGTACACCCTGTATTTCTTTCTGTGTATTTCTCTTCCACATAATAATCCCCATTCTACATCGTATCTGTCCGGCACGTTGGCCGGACGTCTAATTTTAAAGTAGTACGAAATTTATTTATATTAATTTTATCATATATATATGAATATACTATGAATAAGACGTAAATTTCAAATATTCTTTTGTTGCTATCCATACCATATCTGGTGTATTATAACATCAAAGAGTGTCTCATGCCTGCTGCATGCAGGCACTCACAGGATCAGATTACAGAAAGGTACAAGTATCTATGAACCAAAAGGTTTTACACACATTAGAATACGACAAGATCATTACAACACTGACGTCACTGGCTGCGTCGCCTCTTGGAAAAGAATATTGTCAAAATCTTCTGCCCGAAACAGATTATAATAAAATAACACAGGCTCAGAAGGAAACTTCTGATGCTTTAACACATATCCTGACCAAAGGAGAGATATCCTTTTCCGGTCTTAGGGATATCCGCCCCAGCCTGAAACGTCTGGACATCGGATCCACCTTAAGCACCGGTGAATTACTGGCCATCGCAAAGCTGCTGTCCGTGGCATCACGCATCAAGACGTTTTTCCGTCAAAGTCTGCGTGACGATGACACGACGGGCGATTCACTGAATGAACGTTATCAGCTGATCGAGCCGCTCTTTCCATTGATGCAGGAGATCAACCGCTGCATCTTATCAGAAGACGAGGTTGCCGATGATGCCTCTGCCGGACTGGCACGTGTCCGTCGTCAATTAAAAATCTCAAATGACCGGATCCACGAACAACTCGGAAATATTCTGAACGGTTCATCCCGCAGCATGCTGCAGGATGCGATCATCACAATGCGTAATGGACGATACTGTCTCCCTGTCAAAGCGGAATACCGTTCTTCCTTTCATGGAATGCTGCACGATCAGTCCGCGACCGGCTCCACTCTTTTCATTGAGCCGGCAGCTGTCGTGAAATTAAACAACGAGATCCGTGAACTCGAATTAAATGAGCAGGAAGAGATTGAAAAAGTTTTAGCAGAGTTAAGCAACCAAGCCGCAGAACAATCCTTTTTCCTCCAGCAGAATTTCCAGATCTTATCGGAACTGGATTTTATCTTTGCCAGGGCAATGCTTTCAAAAAAAATGCGCGGCACAAGACCACACTTTCCAAAGGAAGGCTATATTGAGATCAAAAAAGGACGTCATCCACTGATTGATCCGACAAAAGTCGTTCCAATCGATCTGCATCTCGGAAAAGATTTTTCACTGCTGGTTGTCACCGGTCCAAACACCGGTGGTAAGACCGTGTCACTAAAAACAGTAGGACTTTTCACACTGATGGGACAGGCTGGTCTCCATATCCCGGCATTTGATGGTTCCTGTCTTAAGATTTTTCAGGAAGTCTATGCTGATATCGGGGATGAACAGAGTATCGAACAAAGTCTCAGTACTTTTTCTTCCCACATGGTCAATACCGTTTCGATTCTGGACAAAGCAGACGACCGATGCCTTGTACTCTTTGATGAGCTTGGTGCCGGTACGGATCCTGTTGAGGGAGCTGCACTGGCAACTGCTATCCTATCCAATCTTCATCAGCGCGGCACGACCGTTATGGCGACAACGCATTATAGTGAGCTGAAACTCTATGCGCTGCAGACACCGGATGTCGAAAATGCCTGCTGTGAATTTGATGTAAACTCCCTGCGTCCCACCTACCGCCTGCTCATCGGAATTCCCGGAAAGAGTAATGCATTTGCTATCTCTTCCCGCCTCGGCCTTCCGGAT
>CAUCOL010000228.1 GCA_958444395.1 uncultured Lachnospiraceae bacterium | reverse complement strand
TTTAATACCATCACCAGAATGCTGACAACGATCTTGGCGGGCAGTCCGTCCACACCGAATAGCGGCTGATTCAGTCCCCAATGGTACAATAACGGCTGTGCTCCCACTTCGACCACCCCGGTTACGCCTCTGGCTCCAAAATATGTAGTCATCTCACGCAACACGGTATGGATATCCCAGTCTCTGCTTTCGAAGACAAAAATCTTATTTCCGACATAGGCAAGACACACGACAATCCCCCAGGAAAACAGATTGGCAACTGCCATTGGCATAATCCGTACCAGTGCAGAATACAGCATCCAGTTTGCGATGGTCAATGACACGCCGACCAGCGAATAATTTATAAATTCTTTGTTTTTTTCAATCATCTGACATATGCGGTTCATGACTGCCTCCTTCACAAGGACGGTATTCTACATGATTTTGCGGCAAAAGTCAAATATCCTTCCCTCCGGTCAGGAAATAATAGTCCCCAAAATACCGCATTCCCGGATTAAAACAAGGATCCGGTTGATCCAACAGTGCCCTGAACCATTCCCTGCATTTCTGACAGGTTTCTTCCGTCGGAAGCAGCTGCTTTTTATTGCCCGGGCTGCCGGTCATCGCCTCCGTCACAAACCAGGTATATGGTGTCAAAATACAGTCTCCCCCGTTCTCTTTCGCATACAGACAGAGGGAAAACCAGGTCTGCTGCGAGAATAGATCCGGCTGCCCTGCTGTCTGTACCTGTCTGTTCCATTCCTGCCAGGCGGCAAATGCGCTGTAACGAACGGCCAGAACCGCCCCGCCAAGAACAGATACATTCTGGCGAAATGCCAGCCGGTTCATATAGCCGGCATCCAGCCTCGACTCTCCATAATACAACGGGCGGATCTTCTGTGCAAAGACCGGATCATAGACATATCCGGCATGACAGATCTTATCCCGCCGGTCGGTTATGATTGCTCCGGCTATGTGGTTTTCCGGCGGCATCAGACACTGCAACAGCTCACGAACTGCTGCGTCGATCTGTGTGCCACAATGATATCTCCCCTGCCAGAATATCAGTGCATCGCAGAAATCCTCTCCGGATTGTTTCTGATAAAACGCTTCCTGCGTCATCACACTCCACAGGCATCCTGTCTCAGCTGCTGCCTGTTCCAATGCCAACTGCAGCTGTCCTTCGATCCGCACATCCGGTGTAACGATCACTACCCGGTAATCCTGTGGTATCTCATAGTTTATCTTATAAAAGAGCGGATGCTCCCTGACCGATTCTACCTTGCCCGCAAGTTTTCTTCTCTGCAGATGCTCCCTAAGTGCTGCCGCTCCCGCTTCGATCGCATATGGTTTGGCAGCCGCCTGTGAAGCGGAAGATGCCGCATGGCACCGCCAGTAGTATAGCACCTCCCTGACATGATACACCTTCTTCGCAGCGTCTGTCAGACGAAGGAACAGATCAAAGTCCTGACTTCCATCAAACTCCCGTCGAAACATCCCCATTTTCTCAACCAATGCATAGGAAAAAACACAAAAGTGACAGATATAATTATTATAGCGGAGCGTCTCCGGAAAATAGTCCGGTTTTAAATGGATACTCTGTACCCGGTCCGGTCTGCCATCAAAGGATAATTCATCTGAATATAAAAAGTCTGCATCCTCTTCGTCAATCGCCCGCGCCATTCTATAGAGTGCCGATGGATGCAGCAGATCGTCATGATCGAGCAGACCGATGTATGCACCGGATGCCAGCTGCAATCCCTGATTTGTATTGACCGAGATTCCTTCGTTGTGCATCAGCTTTGCATAATAAATCTGAGGATACATCTGCTGGTATCGTCTGACTGTCTGCTCTACCTGTACATGCTCACTGTCACTGGCATCCACCAGGCAGAGTTCCCAGTCCGAATACGTCTGATTCACAACAGAATCCAGCATCTGGCACAGATATTCGTCCGGTGTATTATATAATGGAACGATCAGACTGATCCGTATCGAACGGGATGGCGACCAGTTTTTCTGCTGTTGTCTCTGATCCTCCGGTAATACAAACGGATATTGTTTCTTTCCTATACGGTATTTAATCTTATAACGATAGTAGACTTTCCTGACCATTCCGGTTACGCCATAGATCTTCTGATACCGGCGAATTTTCTGTAATACACTCATAAATCTGTCCTCTTAATAACTTCCCATCCACAGGATCACTCGAAAGATCCTGTCATCCATTTTCCTTTGACGGTAAATACCTGCCCGATGGAAGAACCGCACTCTTTTCCAAAAAGAATGCTTAACCGCAAGAAATTCTTCTGCCAGACGAATATTTTCATTCTGCGGGTCTGCTTCTTTAAAGATCCGCAGAAATTCCGTCAGCTGCGTTGACAGGTTTCCCCGGTTACCACGATATCGTTTCAGACGCATTTTCAGTTCTTTGACACGGCTTGTATTTTCTCCCAGCACATTTCCACCATGCTGCCTGTATCCGATGAACGGCTTCTCATCGTAATAGATCTCACCAAAGCATGCGGCTGTCAGATAGATCCACCAGTCATGCATGACCGTAAAAGAAGGAACACCTCGCAGAAGCAGCTTCTGCAACGGTACATTCCATACCTCCGTACAGCCGGTTGCTATGTTTTCGATCATTGCATTCCGAAAAGAAGGACGCATCGGCGGCCGTTTGATCTCTGTCTCCAACGGCTGCAGCTGTGCATCTACCAGCTTTGGCCGACAACAATATAAGACCGGCAGATCCTGCGGTCTGCTCTCAATCTTCTCGATCGCCCTGGTCAGTTTCTCCGGCATCCAGTAATCATCCTGATCTGAGAATGCATAGTAATCACTTTCGCCAGCCTTACATACCAGCTCCAGAAAGCTTTTGATCACACCGACATTTTGCCCCTGATACCAACGGATATGCTTGGGATCACGCATGGCATATTCTTCCAGTATCTTCTGTGTCCCGTCTTTGGAGCCGTCATCACGCACCAATAGTCTGACCGTAGCCACTCCGAGTCTCTCACAATCCTGCTCCAGGATAGAGTCAAGCTGCTCTCTGATATATTTTTCACCATTATAGGTAGACATCAATATGGTAATTGTTCTCATAACTCTTCCTCCAACGACTGATAGATGCTGCGCATCTTGTTGTCTACGACCGGCAGGGCAAATTTCTTTATCTGCTCCCGGTTCCATGCTCCCATCTGCTGTCGTCTGGTCACACGGTCTGTCTCACTTTTCGCCATACGCCCCTCAAAAAGGCGGCGTACTTTGACTGCATAATTCTCCGCTGCCCAGTCATCGACCAGATAACCACCCTTTGTATGTTCGATCAGATCTGTAATACCACGGATCCCGGTGGCGATCACAGGCAGTCCCACTGCCATCGCTTCCATCACGGCAACCGGAAGTCCTTCCTGAAAGGACGGAAAGACAAACCCATCCGCTTCTTTTAATAATGCTGGTACATCCTGCACATACCCGGCGAAGCGCACCCTGTCTTCCACACCACATTCCCGTGCTCTTGTACGCAGATGCTCTTCCATCGGTCCCGAGCCACAGATCAGATACGTGACCGGTACGTCCTTCAGCTCTTGCATTGCCTCGATCATCACGATATTATTCTTTCGTTTTGTCAATTCTCCGACACTTACCAGAAGTGCATGTTCCTTTGGAACAGCATACCGCTCATAGACCGCTGCCTTATCCGGTGACCAGTTGCCTCCGGCACGGTACTCCGTCTTCTGATAATCAGCAAAACGCTCCAGGCGCATCCCGATCC
>CAUCOL010000227.1 GCA_958444395.1 uncultured Lachnospiraceae bacterium | reverse complement strand
CCGGAGGTTGTCTGATATGGATCAAAGGCTTTGATCTGTGCAACACCGGTCAGATCCTGCTGCACCGGAGCAAGTGTCCCGTCCGGATTTACCGTCAGTTCATTGACGTGGCTGCTGCGAAAGCCCAGATCGGATCCAAGTGCCGTTTCCAATACCCGTGTGTGATAAAACATGTAGTATTTATCCTGAAACTGGATGATCGAATGATGGTTATTGCCATAAACACCGAATACATCCCCACAGTTTACTAATACATCTCCACGGAAAGTATATGGACCGGCAGGAGATGAGGCAGTCATGTAACCGATAGAGCATAAACCGAGTCCGCTATACTTGATGTCGCGTGTATTCCAGTCGGAACAATAAGAGAAATAGTAGGTATCACCAATCTTATTAATGCCGCTGTCTTCAAAGAAATACGGGGCATCAATCGTGATCTCAGGACCGTCAAAGGAGATCATGTCGCTGGCGAGTTTGCGAATACGTGCACCGTTATTCCCTTTTTTATCCAGTGCGCCATTTCCATAGCAGAGGTAAGAGGTGCCGTCATCATCGGTGAAGACCGACGGATCTAATGCGCCGGTTGTGGAAGTGTTCTCTGAATGAGGACCGATCAGTGGCTTGCTGACCGGATCACGAAATGGACCGGCAGGTGAATCTGCTTCGACGACACCGATCTGGTAACCGCCATCTGTAAAGTAAATAAAGAAGCGGTCTTTTCCGTCGATCTTTTTGTAAACGGCACATGGTGCCCAGCAGCAGCCAGCCCACTGACAGGTGCCAAATTTATTCTTTGTATTACCGGCTGCAATCGGAAAGATGCCATGATCTGTCCAGTTGACCATGTCATCGGTGGAAATGATATGCAGACTTTGAATATAGCCATAGGAATTGGTTTCCTCACGGTTTCCCTTTTCGTAGTGCTGAGAGTCGTTGGTCATATAGACATAGAGCCTGCCGTTATATTCCATGACAGCAGGGTCTGCAGCGTAGCTGTTGGTCAGTAACGGATTGTTTTCAAGGGCTGTTTTTATGGCAGGAGCATAGGTGCTGTAGCCGGCATTTTTGTTTGTCAGAAGAGCCGAAGCCGGACTGTTGGTACGTTTTGGTTCTTCTGTCGGTGTCGGAGCCGGTGTGGCAGTCGTGACAGGAGAAACAGTCGGTGTACTGCCGGCTGAAGGGACGGTAGTCTGTAACGGAGCTGCTGTTGTCGGCTGTGGTGCAGCAGTGGTTGAAAGTGGTGTGGAAACGGGTGTGGCAGAAGGTGTCTGCTTTGTCGGCGTTTTTACCGTAACACGACAGATCTTCTTTTTCGTCAGTCTGCCCTTTTTGATTGTTACCGTGATCCTGGCAGCACCTTTTTTTCGTGCCGTGATCTTACCGGAGCGGTTGACAGTGGCAATCGATGGCGCACTGCTTTTAAAGCGGAGTGTTGCCTTTTTGATACCGCAGACTTTTAATCGAAAAGTTTTACCGGTTACTAATGTGACTTTGGCTTTATTAAGCGAAACCGCTGTCTTTGCGTTTGCGCCAACCGCTGCAGAGGCTGTGCAGGATACGATACAGGAAGCAGCTACCGCATAAAATAATGCATTTGATTTCTTCATAGGGTGATCTCCTTTTCTTTTTGATAGGAATATTGTATCATGGGAGGAAGAACGAAATGTATCAGAGAGCGGACAAAGATTTGTACAAAACTGCCATTTTTGGAAGAGAAGATAATATGGGTGGCAGATGTGCTGTTCAACCAGGAGAAAAGAACACGATTGAGTTAGGCGGATAAAAAGAGAAAGAGGTGGCATGGATGGATGCGGAACCGATGTACTTAAATTATTTTACAGAGAACAGGATATTCCCTTTTTTTATACAATACGGACATCATACGGAGGATCAGAAAAAGCATTATCATGCCGATTTTTATGAGTTGATGATTGTATTGGACGGAACGGCAAAGCAGAGGGTTAATCATCAGGATTATTATATAAAACGTGGGGATGTATTTGTATTTGGCGAGGGGGTTATACATGATTTTAAAGATGTACATGACCTGCATATCTGCAATATTATGTACCAGCCGTCCTTTTTAATGGATTCTTGTCAGGATCTGGGACAATTGCCCGGGTATCATGAATTGTTTGTGATCGAGCCATATCTGTCACAGAATGATAAGTTTCAACAGTTCCTGAAGCTGGATTTTCATGAAATGGAGAAGGCGGGCCGGATGATTGCCGGACTGTTGGAGGAATATAGCTCAAAAGAGCTTGGCAGACGGTCGATGGTCAGAGCAGGCTTTCAGATGCTTGTTACCTATTTGTCACGATGCTATGGGAAGCATCAGAAAGAAGGAGACGAAGGGGTTCTTTCCGGATCGCAAGGTCTGTGGGTTATATGGAGGCGCATTTCCGCGAAGAACTGTCAGTTGTGCAGCTGGCGAAAATGTCTTTTGTGTCAGAACGTCATTTTATGCGCCTTTTTTCAGAGGTGTATCATACGACACCGCATCAGTATCTGATGCATATCCGTCTGCAGCATGCAGCCGGTCTGCTTGGCAACAGACAGAGCAGACTTACTGTGACAGAGATAGCATATGAATCCGGATTTCAGAGTGTCAGTTATTTTTCGCGGCTTTTTCGTCAGGAATACGGGATGTCACCGCGGGAATACAGAAGATAATGAAGATCCGCATAAAAACAATCTCTTCCCAAGCAGTCTGTTTCGTAGTATACTCTTTAATAGGCAGTGTTAGCAGAAAGTATAAAGGAGTTAAATGGATTGATCAATACGAAAAGGAAGGCTGGAAAAGAGAAGTTAAAGATACTTCAGCAGGGATTCATGATTTTTGTTATGCTCTGTGTGATGATTGTTGTATTAGTGACAGTTTCTTCGCAGGTGAAATCTGCGCTCAGAATACAGATGCAGGAAACTCTGGAGGATGTAGCACAGCAGAACGTTGTGGCAGTCAAGAAAGAGATGAGCTCAGAGTTTCGACTGTTACAGGGTGTTTCCAATGATCTGGAGAATAAATTGGACAGTCCGAAGAAAGCAGTGTCCTGGATGGACGGCTTTGTAGACATTTATCATTTGAAGCGGATGGGGATTATCTATGCGGACGGTACCTGTTATACGACAGATGGCTATGTACAGAATATGGCGTTTCGGGAGTTCTTTAAGGTCAGCATGACGGGAAAGAAGTACGTTTCTGATATTATGGAAGACCGGATCGATAAGCACGAACCGATCAATGTATTAAGTGTACCGGTCTATGGAGCGGGGCATCGCAAGGTGGTTGCTGTCCTGTTTGCAACATATCGGGCGAGAAACTTTCAGAATATTCTGAGCATCAAGTGCTTTGGCGGAAAAGGGTACGGCTGTCTGATCAAAGAAAACGGCACGATCATTGTCAATTCATCAGAAAGCCACATGGTGAATGTAACAAATATTTTCTCGGCACTCAGTGTAGTACAGGGAAACCGATGTGCAGCCGGTACGATGAAGTCTGATATCGGAAATCGGAAGAGCGGCTATATCGAATTTTACATAGATGGCAGACAATGCGCATTTTATACACCGTTGCAGCTGAACAATGAGGACGTGTCCTGGTATATGTTGACAATCGTGCCGGAATATGTCCTGAATCAGAGGCTGGGTAAGGTGACAGATGTGATGAATATCTTATTTACACTGATTCTTTTCTCTGTTGGGATCGGATTGATGACTTACCGGTATATTTCCAAGAAGAGAAGAGCCGAGCTGATGAAGATCGCCTATGAAGATAAGCTGACC
>CAUCOL010000226.1 GCA_958444395.1 uncultured Lachnospiraceae bacterium | reverse complement strand
GGTGTGGAAGAACCAAATAAGGACGAGGATCGTTCCCTTGTGAAGTCCCCTTCAGTAGCTACGTATGATCTGCAGCCGGAGATGAGTGCACCGGAGGTCAGCAAGAGACTGAACGAGGCAATTGCTTCTGATAAATATGACGTGATCGTAATCAATTTTGCAAATCCGGATATGGTAGGTCATACCGGTGTGATCCCGGCTGCCATCAAAGCGGTTGAGACAGTAGATTCCTGCGTTGGCTCTGCTGTAGAAGCAGTTAAGAAGGCAGATGGCGTGTTGTTTATCTGTGCTGATCATGGAAATGCAGAGCAGATGATCGATTATGAGACAGGTGCTCCATTTACAGCCCATACAACCAATCAGGTACCATTTATTCTTGTAAACTACGATGACACATATACATTGCGTGAGGGTGGTGCATTATCAGATATTGCGCCGACTCTGATTGAGATCATGGGACTTAAGCAGCCGGTTGAAATGACAGGAAAATCTCTGTTGATCAAAAAATAAGGCTTGAAAACCATAGGAGCCTGTGGTATGATAATCTAGTGTGTTTCTGACGGTAGTTCGCCAGAACTGTTGTCACTATAGAATGGAGGATTGAAGACATGATTAATGTAATTCATGGTATTTTATTGATCGTTTATCTTATTGTCAGCATTGCACTGACGGTTATTGTATTGATGCAGGAAGGCAAGCAGGCCGGACTGACAGGCGCTATCAGTGGTGCGGCAGAGTCTTATTGGGGTAAAAATAAAGGTCGTTCAATGGAAGGTGGTTTGGAATTAGCTACTAAGATCCTGGGAGCAGCTTTTATTGTACTTTCCTTAGTATTGAATCTGAATATTTTTTCATAAGATAAAAGAAATGAGGTCAGCCGGTTGGCTGGCCTTTTTTTTCTGATCTCTAGGTAATAAATTGTTTAGAAATGAGGAATAGTATGAAATCGGTAGGAATCATCGCAGAATATAATCCGTTTCACAATGGACATAAGTATCAGATCGACACGCTGCGCGGTCAGGGGGCAGATACGATTGCTGTCGTAATGAGCGGGTGTTTTGTTCAGAGAGGAGCACCGGCATGGACAGATAAGTATCTGCGCACCCGGATGGCATTGGCTTGTGGTGCAGATCTTGTATTTGAACTGCCGACCGTATTTGCGTTGTCCAGTGCACCGCATTTTGCGATGGGAGGAGTTTCTTCTCTCAGTGCCCTCGGTGTTGACAGCATTTGTTTTGGAAGTGAATGCGGGACGATAGAGCCATTGGAACAGGTGGCAGATTTTTTATGGAAAGCGGAAGAACGGGAATTGGGGGATGCGGGATATCAGGAGGTAATTCAGAGTGCTGTACGAAGTGGCATTTCCTATCCGGCGGCACGCCAAAAAGCTCTGCAGCAGGCATTTCCGGAATTGTTTCAGAAGTATCCGGCGCTTGTGTCGGCACCTAACAATATTCTGTCGATCGAGTATCTGAAAGCAATGAAGAGAATCGGAAGCAGTCTGCATCCCATGACGATCACACGCTGCGACGCAGGGTATCACAGCAAAGAGCTGTCAGGCAGTTTTGCTTCAGCCTCGGCCATTCGTGACAGTTTTTTTAAGACAGCTTCTCTGGATGCGTCAACAGAGGCCTTGCCGACGGCATGCCACAAGCTGTTGTTACAGTATACAGACCGATATCCTGTCAGAACGGATGATTTCTCTTCAATATTATATGGAATTCTGCGACGGATACATTCCCCGGAGGAGTATGTTAAATATGGAGATATTTCACCGGAACTCGCACAGAGGATATATAAACAGCTGGCATCGTATGGGACGATTTCTTCTTTTACAGAACAGATTAAGACGAAAAACTATACGTATAATCGCATCAGCCGTTGTCTGTTTCAGCTTCTTCTTAAGATTCCATCTGAATACAGTGCTGATACGGGACAGACAGTTTCTTATCTGCGTCTGCTTGGCATGCGGCGGAGTAAGAGCAGCTTTTTGCGACAGATTCGTTCTTTGCCGGTGATCACGAAAGTAGCTGACTATGAAGCAGTGCTGAAGACATTTTATGGTGCAGGTACACCGGAATATCAGTATGCGGATACATGTTTTCAGACAGACCTGCTGGCGGCAGATCTGTATCGCCATATTCTGCACCCGGATCCGTCATCCGGATTGAAGGATGAGTATCGTCAGGGAATCATCACCTGTTAATGAAAAAATAAATGCAATAGCAGGAGGCTACGCCATGAAAACAGGCATTCTGCCGATAAAATTGCACTGACAGGCAGATACGACAGGGAAAATATGCCATCCGTGGAAGATACACTTTATACTAGACAAAGAAATAGGAATCAAGTATACTGAACAAGGTGGATTACTGTCTTATCCGACAGGCAGATGCACCGCTTTGCATAATAGATAACGATCAGCGAAAGTGCCAAACATGACATGAACTGAGAGTATCCAATACATTTATATTTGGAAGGAGAAAAATACATGAAGTTTATCGACGAAATTAAGGCAAGAGCAAAGCAGGATGTTAAGACGATTGTATTACCTGAGACCAAGGATAAAAGAACATTGATCGCTGCAGCACAGGTACTGCAGGAGGGAACAGCGAAGATCGTCATGGTAGGTGATGAAGAGAAGATTATGGATGGTGCACATTGGCTGGATGTTGATCTGACAGGTATCACTGTTGTAAATCCGGAAACATCTCCAAAGTTAGAAGAATATATTCAGTTATTATATGAGATTCGTAAAGCAAAAGGAATGACGCTGGAATCAGCCAGAGAGCAGTTATTAAATAACTATATTATGTTTGGTGTTATGATGGTTAAGGCAAAGGATGCAGACGGTATGGTAGCAGGTGCATGCCATGCGACAGCAGACGTTCTTCGTCCTTCCCTTCAGGTATTAAAGACAGCACCTGGTACAGAGCTGGTATCCGGTTTCTTTATTCTGGATGTACCAAACTGTGAGTATGGTGAGAATGGTACATTCCTTTTTGCAGACTGTGGACTGAATCAGGATCCTACATCTGAGGAACTGGCTGCGATCGCACACAGCAGTTCTAAGAGCTTCCGTAATCTGGTTGGAGCAAAGCCGATCATTGCTATGCTGTCACATTCCACGAAGGGAAGTGCAAAGCATCCGTTGGTTGACAAGGTAGTAGAGGCAACACGTATTGCCAAAGAGAGGTATCCGCAGTTGATCATTGACGGTGAGTTGCAGACAGATGCAGCACTGGTTCCGGAAGTTGCCAAATCAAAAGCTCCCGGCAGTGAGGTAGCAGGTAAGGCAAATGTCCTGGTATTTCCAAACCTTGACTGTGGAAATATCGGCTATAAGCTGGTACAGCGTCTGGCAAAGGCAGAGGCATATGGTCCGATGCTTCAGGGTATTTCCAGTCCTGTCAATGATCTGTCCCGTGGCTGCTGTGCAGAGGATATCGTGGGTGTTATTGCACTGACAGCTGTACAGGCACAGATTCAGTAGTTTTTATGAGCAGGTCTGTGGCTGCGTTGTATTCCACAGATCTGAGAGAGTTATAAGCAACGCAGAAATGAGGAAAAATGAAAATCTTAGTTGTAAATTGTGGAAGTTCATCTTTAAAATATCAGTTGATCGATTCAGAATCAGAAAAAGTAAGTGCATCCGGTCAGTGTGAACGAATTGGTCTGGATGGTATCTTTTCGATTAAGATCAATGGTGAGAAGAAGGAGACAAAGATTGACCTTCCGGATCATGAGGTTGCATTAAAGACAGTTCTGGATGCGTTGGTAGATC
>CAUCOL010000225.1 GCA_958444395.1 uncultured Lachnospiraceae bacterium | reverse complement strand
GGTTCAGACACACTCTTCGCACGTATTCATCACAATTCGGCTAAACCGTGACTGATCTGGGAAAGCCTAATACTCTGCGACAATATTTCATCCTCATCTTGCAGACATTGTAGTGTAATAAGCAAAAATCGGCAGAGATGTTTTGAGTGCGGATAGAAGGATTTATTGGCAGCTTTGCTGTGCTGGGTGTGGGAAGTTATCCTGTTACATGGATTTCTTCTTGAGGATTTTTTGGAAGCGGTTCATTTCCTGTGTGATTACGCTGCTGAGTGCGATCAGGCAGATCAGGTTCGGGATGGCCATCAGGGCATTGGCGATGTCCGAGAAGTTCCATGCGATCTGCAATGTGGTGGTTGCGCCGACAAAGACCACCAGTGAGAAGAGGACACGGTAGATAATGTTCCATTTGTGTGTGCCCAGCAGATATTCAAAGGCTTTCTCACCGTGGTATTCCCAGCCGAGAATCGTGGAGAAGGCGAACAGAACGATACTGACGCAGATCAGCCATCCGCCCGGAGCACCCAGGATCGTGCGGAATGCAGCAATCGTTAAGGCGGATCCCGTCAGAAGCTCCCTGTATTCATAGCTTCCATCCTGTCCGAAGAAGTATTCATTGCCGGATGCATCAGACCAGCTGCCAGCCGGTAATGTATCGACAGAAACAGGCTCGTCGGAGGGAGCAGGCGTAAGTACCAGTGCTTCTCCTTTGGATGGCGTAAGCACCAGGGTATTATCCTGTGAGAGTGATGTCTGATAAGCAGTGGTTGATGTCCTGCCATCTGCCGTGGAAGAAAGGGAAATTGTCTGGTCGTGTACAGCATAGGTTCCCACGGCGGAAGTGGAAGTCGTACCGAGCACACCGGAGCTTGCGATGCAAAGCCCCGTGATCGTACAGACAACGATCGTGTCCCAGAAGGTTCCTGTCATGTTGATGTATCCCTGGCGCACCGGATCGTCGGTTGTGGCAGCGGCAGCAGTGATCGCAGCAGAGCCCATGCCGGCTTCGTTGGAGAAAACACCTCTGGCAACACCGAAACGAACCGCATGTGTCATGGAGGCAACGACACTTCCGCAGAGTCCGCCACCGACTGATTCCCAGGAGAAAGCCATCTTGAAGATCATAGCCACACCGGAAGGAAGATTAGACGCATTTCCGAGGATGACGATCAATCCGGTGATGATGTATAGAACAGCCATGGCGGGTACAACGACCTGTGATACTTTGGAAATACTTTTGATGCCGCCCAGAATAATGAACAGCGCAAAGATCGTAATAACGCCGCCCGTAATATACAGCGGAATATGAAAGGTGGTCTGGATCGCTGTAGAAATCGAGTTTGCCTGTGTCAGGTTTCCGGTACCAAAGGAAGCGATGACAGCAAATAATGCGAAGAGCCAGCCAAGTCCAGCACCGAGCCGCTTATGCTTAAAGGCTTTCTTCATCGTATACATCGGACCGCCGGACATTTCCCCTTTTTCGTTGACTTCACGATATTTGATCGCAAGCATGCATTCGCTGAATTTAGAGGTTAAACCGAAAGCGGCGGAGATCCACATCCAGACCAGTGCCCCGGGTCCGCCGGATACCATGGCAGTCGCAACACCTACGATATTTCCTGTTCCAATCGTAGCCGCCAGAGCCGTTGTCAGGGCTGAGAAAGGAGAGACATCTCCTTCTCCCTTTTTCTGGCGGGCCTCCTTACTCAGTACGCTGCTTAGGGCGTAGGGAAGGTTGCGCCAGCATAGAGCACGGGTACGGATCGTCAGGAAGATGCCGGTACCCACCAGCAGGATCAACATGGCAGGTCCCCAGACAATATTGTCAATGGAAACCAGTAAATCAGAAAATTCTTTCATAAAATATGTATCCTTTCTACTACGTTGTAAAAAACAAAAATGGCGCACTGAATAAACGAATATTCAGCCGCCATTGACTCAATGAATATAGTTTATCATAGGAGTGAGAAATGTTCAAGCATAAACTTCTCAACAAGGCAGAGAGATAACAGGATGGTGATCACGCGGATGGATGACGATACATCGCGTCGGGCGGATATCCCGTTTCAACAGCACCCTGCCAGCGCTGCCAGCCGCCGTTCAGACTGATGACCGGATAACCGCGGTGCGCCAGATCGCGTGCTGTTACGAGACTGATATTCCCGTGTTCACAATATAATATGAGCCAGCAGGGGCAGGAATGATATTTTTTTTGATAGGAACGGATCAATTCCTGCACGCGTGCTTCCACATTTTGCCAGTCAACCCAATGTGCACCGGGAATATGTCCCAGACAGTATTCTGAGAAATCTCGCAGATCGATCAGGAGACATTGATCGTCCTGCATATAGTCGGACAGTACAGAACAGGAAATGATTTTAAAACGCATGATACCACATTCCTTCCAGGTGGATTATGTAGCGGGGAATCCCCCGCTGTAGCGCATCTGTTAATAGCAGTCTGTTGTATCAGAAGTATTCTTAGAAGCGTTTTTAGATGAAGTAGAATTCTTAGAAGAATTGCTACTGTTTTTGCTGTTAGAAGCGTTGGATGTGTTAGAAGCATTGGATGCATTGGATGTGTTAGATGCATTATAGCTGTTTTTTGCTTTGTTGCTTGCGTTTGTGTCATTTTTAGCCATGATAAAACCTCATTTCTGCGAATATCGCGTGTGGATCATCACCGGGATGATCGTGTACAAGACGCAGTGAAAAACAGATAGCTGTATGCAGAACAGAAGCCTGCCGTTTCTCTCTGTGTCGGGTTGCAGTATTAGTATGCTGCGTATTTGAAAAATCATGCATTCAAATGAAAAAACAGCTTAAAAATATGGATTTGAGCAATAGTTTTCGTTGAAAAAATGATAGTTATAATATAATATGTAAGTATACCTATAATGTGACGGAATGCATGGAGGAGACAGCTGTCGTAGGGAGAGCGGCAGACTGGCAGAACAGTCATAAGGAGAAGAAATACAAGCAGAAATGAGGTTTTAAGCATGAGAAGAAAAAAGAAAAGCGCGCGATGCCTGGCGTCTGTCCTGGCATTATCTGTCGTTCTATCGAACGTAGCAGTGCCGGATCAGGCATCTGCAGCCAAGAAATCAAAGTTAAATAAGACAAAGATCACATTGACGGTTGGCAAAAGTACCAAGTTAAAAGTGAAAAATACACGTAAAAAAGTAACGTGGAAAAGTAGGAATGCGAACATTGCCTCTGTCAATATATCAGGCAGGGTTCTGGCAAAAAAAGCCGGTAAGACCAGTGTAATAGCCCGGTGTGCCGGCAAGAAATATACCTGCCGGGTGACAGTAAAAGCCAAAAAGGTAACAAGGGTAACAGAAGAACCGGATGAAACAGAGACGCCGGATCCTACTGTCAATGCAAGGGTCACAGCGAGTCCAAAACCGACCCGGACGCCAAAGGCTTCAGAGACAGTGCAGCCAACGAAAGAGCCTGAACAGACGGATACACCGGATGTAACCAAAACACCACGCCCAACCGGTACGCCGAGTATAGCACCAAGCCCGACGCCGAAAGTAAGTAAGAGTCCGGCACCAAGTGTGTCACCAAGCCCGACGCCAAAAGTAAGCAAGAGTCCGGTACCAAGTGTGTCACCGAGTCAGACGCCGAAGGTAAGTAAGAGTCCGGTGCCAAGTGTGTTACCGAGTCAGACACCGAAGGTGAGTAAGAGTCCGGTGCCAAGTGTGTCACCGAGTCAGACGCCGAAGGTAAGTAAGAGTCCGGTGCCAAGTGTGTCACCGAGTCAGACGCCGAAGGTAAGTAAGA
>CAUCOL010000224.1 GCA_958444395.1 uncultured Lachnospiraceae bacterium | reverse complement strand
GACATTGGGGGTTCGTCCAACAGAATACATCAATCGTGTACGGGTAGATACAGCATGTTCCCTGCTTTTGTACAGCCATCTTTCTATTAGGGAAGTTGGCGAAAAATGCGGTTTTCAAAATACCAATTACTTCTGTAAAAAATTTAAACAATATGAACATATCACTCCCCTGGAGTATCGAAACAGTGTCATATAAAAACGGAGGTAACCATTATGCGACAAATGAACTATATTAAAAAGCTGACAGCCGGACTGTTGACGGCTGCCTTGATCACTTCAGCCCTTCCGGGCTCCTGTACAGCACAGGCAGAAGAGGCAACGAATCCTTTTACCTGTACTTCATTTTCTTATAAATCACTCCCAGACACACAAACCATTGTACCTGACCGGCAAGCATGTACCGGTAAAGAGTGGACCGGTCTGGATGGTACACTGGATGTTACGTCTGTCAATACGCTTCACGACAGTTCCAATCTGACCCCCTATGCCGATATTAAAACAGCCTATTACGGTGCACGTGATTATAAAAAAGAAGATTCTGCATATTACCAATCTCTGACTGGCTCTGATGAAAGCTGGGATCTCACCGTACTTCCTTCCCCACAAGAAGCAGAAGCACTTGGATCCTTTGAATCCCCGTCTTATACAGAGAATGCAGCAGATGGCTGGAAAAGTGTCAAGTTGCCTGCCAGCTGGACAAGTTATGGTTTTGACTTTTCAATCTATACCAACTCATCTATGCCATTTCGTGAAGCTACTAATTTTCCACAGGCACCAACCACCAAAAATCCGGTAGGACTCTATCGAAAAACATTTAAGTTAAAAGACAGCATGCTGCAGGATAATGGCAAAGTATATATTACACTCGGCGGCGTTGAATCTGCCTACTATCTGTATGTAAACGGAACTGAAGCAGGATACAGCGAAGACAGCTATGATCCTCACACGTTTGATATTACGGATCTTCTGAACGATAAAGGCAAAGAAAACACGCTGGCAGTAAAGGTATATAAATTCTGTGACGGAACCTGGCTGGAAGATCAGGATATGATCTATGATGGCGGTATCTTCCGTGATGTATATCTGACCAGTACTCCCGCCGTACGGATACAGGATTATACACTAACCACCGATCTAAACGATGATTACAGTACAGCCACAGCTGATCTGACCGTCACTGTAGAAAACAATGCAACTACATCTATGCCTCATATGGCTGCGCAGATCAATCTCTATGATGACAATGAACAGCTCATTACAACAACAGATGCCACAATAGAGGAGATCGCATCCGGTAAAACACAAAATGTCGGGCTGCATCTACAGGTAGATATGCCCCATTTGTGGGACAGCGAACACCCTAACCTATATACTGCCGTACTTTCCCTGTATGATACCAAAACCGGCAGCCATTATGAAAGTGTCAGTCAAAACATCGGCTTCCGTAAACTGACTTTCACCTCTACCAAAGTTACATCCGATGGAAAATATAACAATGCCACCGATTATTATGAAACCGTTCGGTTAAACGGCAAACGTCTGTTGATCAAAGGAGTCAATCGCCATGATACCGATCCTGAAACCGGTAAATATGTGTCCCGAAAGGTGTACGAAACCGATGTACGTCTGATGAAACAAAATAACATTAATGCCATCCGTACCTCCCATTATCCGAACGATGATTATCTGTATTATCTCTGCGACAAATACGGCCTTTATGTAATGTGCGAGAGCAACAACGAATCACACGCCATTTATTCGGACGAAGAAAAGCTGTCGAAACTGGAACCGGCTGCACTGACTCGTCAATCCGCTTCCTATGAACGGTTCAAAAATACAACCTGTAACCTGTTCTGGTCAATTGGCAATGAATCCTCCCAGGGATGGACAGAACGGGATGGCAGCTATGCCAAAGGACTCTTTGCACATCTGGTGCAATTCTTTAAGGATCGGGATTCCTCCCGCATGGTACATTACGAAGGCATGAGCGGCGGAAAGAAAGGATCCACCGGCATCGATATGGTCAGCCACATGTATTATACTCCGGACAGTACGATTGAATATGCTACCAGCGAAAGCCACATGCCATTCCTTCTCTGTGAATACGATCATGCAATGGGAAATGCCGTTGGCAATCTGGAAGATTATTGGACTTTGATCCGTAAATACGATAACATGCTGGGTGGCTTTATCTGGGACTGGGTCGACCAATCCCGTAAAATCAAAATCCAGGATGGTGACTGGAATTATTATGGTCAGACAAATGCACACACCAGCGGACTGAACAATCTCGACGGATACTATCTTGGATATGGCGGTGACTGGGGTGATAAAACAAATGATAAAAACTTCTGTCAGAACGGTCTTTTATCTGCAGACCGTGATCCGCAGCCTGAGATCAAAGAGGTAAAATATCAGTATCAGAATTTTTGGTTCACATCCTCCGACGATAAACTGACAGGCCAGCAGATCCAGGTACATAACGAGGGGATCTCCGAAAAATTATCTGAATATAACGTAACATGGCAGCTTATGGAAGATGACAAGCTACTGGATACCGGTGTGATCACCGACGAAGTATTGCCACAAGAAGAAAAAAACATCACAGTACCATATACATTACCGACAGAATTAAAAGCAGGTGCTTCCTATTATCTGAATATCTCTGTCACAACAAAAGAAAAATCCTTTATAGCAGACGCCGGATACGAACAGGCCTATGCACAGTTTACGATCGACGCAAAGACAGCCGATGTACCGCGCACATTAAGCGGTGATCAGGTTTCCCTTGTGAAACAGAGTAATTATTATGTGGTTTCCGGTACAGATTTTCATTTCCTTATGAACTGTTCGACCGGACAGATTGAATCCTATTATTATAAAGACCAGCTGCTAATGAAACAGGGGCCTGTCCCAAATATCGGACGTGCTACATTAGACAATGACAAAACAAAATATGTCAATCTTTTGGAGTATCTGACTCTGGACGACACGCCAACTGTCTCCAAAACGAAAGATGGCTGTTTCCTAATCACTGCCCGCTTCAGTTCCTCTTATCGTGTAGATGCTGCTGCCAAACTACCGGGAACCATCGAAATGCAGTATATGATTGAAAACAATGGTGCCATAACCGTACGAATGCAGCTGGATTTTACGAAAACATTATTAAAGAACTTTATAAAGGTTGGCACAACACTTTCTCTTGCTAAGGGAACTGAAAACATCACCTGGTACGGAAACGGTGACGCGGAAAGTTACTGTGACCGTCAGACCTTTACCCGTAAAGGAGTCTATCATTCCACCGTCAGCGATATGTATTATCCGTTCGCTATGCCACAGGATTGTGGTAATCTGACCGGAGTCAAATGGATGCAGATACAAAATCAAACAACCGGTATAGGCATGCTGATCTGTGGCAATGAGGAACTCAACACCTCTGCACTGCATTTTACCGCAGAGCAATTGTATAACGCCAAACATGTCAACGAACTGACACCTTGTTCAAAGACATTTGTAACTGTAGATGCAGCAGTCAGCGGTACCGGAAACGGCTCCTGTGGTTATGAAACATTGCCAAAATACCAGGTCAAAAACCAGGTATACGACTATAGCTATACACTCCTTCCTGTTACTGCAGATACCGATAATATGGACATATCAAAGGCTTATCAGCATCAAAACTATTCGTGGAATGATGCCACACCTGTAGAAATAAAAACCATAGACGGTACACCGGTAGCAGATCCAATCGATGAGGACGAAGCTATCCTGCATCCTTCCGCATCC
>CAUCOL010000223.1 GCA_958444395.1 uncultured Lachnospiraceae bacterium | reverse complement strand
GTATTCATTGCGTGTAATGATACCGTCCGCTTTGTAACCAATGTTTAAAACGATCTCGTCTTCCTTAACGCCGATAACTGTCCCTTCTACAATCTCCCCATTGTGGATTGTTACTTCAAATTCATTCAATAACTGTTCAAATTCATTGTTTTCTGACATATGATTGAACCTCCTTAATAATATTATTTGGGGTTGATGCCCCGGCAGTAATACCCACGCTACGAAAAGATTGAAATTGTTCCAAATCCAGGTCGTCAAGTGTCTGTATAAAATATGTGTTCGGACATTCTTTGCTACAGATTTCATAGAGCTTCTGAGTATTCGAACTATGTTTTCCACCTATTACTAACATCGCGTCGGATTGCCTTGCAATAGTACCTGCTTCTGTCTGACGCTCTTCGGTAGCGTTGCAAATTGTATTCATAACAAGTATATCATAACTCTTTTTTGAAAAAATATCAACTATATCTTTGAATTTCTTGTAATTAAATGTCGTTTGTGACACAATGCACAATTTTTTGTCCGAATCCGGTGTAAATTTATCAGCTTCTTCCAAAGTTTCGATGACAATTGCCTCTTTTTTACACCAGCCACGGATTCCTTCCACTTCCGGATGCTGCTTGTTTCCAATGATCACAATCTGATAGCCCTGCTGTGATTTTTCTGCTACGATCCGATGAATCTTACCCACAAACGGGCAGGTTGCATCCACGATCTTGACCGGATACTGCTGCAGACGCCGGTAAGTCTGACCGGATATGCCGTGGGAACGGATGATAACGGTTGCTTCTCCGGAGATCTGTTCCAGCTCTGCCGGTTCGTCTATCACCCTCACCCCTTTGGATGCCAGATCATTGACCACCTGTTCATTGTGTATGATCGGTCCAAGCGTATATACATTTCCACCTTTGGCGGCTTCCTCATAAACCATTTCAACGGCTCTTTTTACGCCAAAGCAAAAGCCGGCGCTTTCTGCCACTGTTACCTTCATAGCAATCCTCCTGCTTTAACGGATCTTTTCCTGATAGATCCGGATGATCTCGTCGACCACTTCATCAATCGTCATATCAGAAGAGTCAACCAGTACGGCATCCTCTGCCTGACGAAGTGGTGAAACGGCGCGGTTCATGTCCTGCTCGTCTCTTGTAATAATATCTTTTTCAATCGCAGCAAGCTCACATGCCACGCCACGTTCCTTCTGTTCCAGGTAACGTCTTCTGGCGCGCTCTGCGGCACTGGCTGTCAGATAGATCTTCGCATCGGCATCCGGAAGCACACATGTTCCGATGTCTCTGCCATCCATGATCACGTTCTGCTTCTTTGCAAGTTCTCTCTGCAGACTGACCAGTTTTTCACGAACCGGCGCATACTTAGAGGTGTCAGAAGTCATCATGCTGACTTCTTCCGTACGGATCAATGCATTGACGTTTTCTCCGTTCAGAATCACCTGCTGCTCGCCGTCTACATAGGCGATAGAGACATGAATGTCCGGGCAGGCTGCCGCAATTGCCGCTTCATCGGCTGCCTTGATCTGATGGCGGATAAAATACAATGCCATTGCACGGTACATAGCCCCCGTATCGACATAAATAAATCCAAGTTTTGCTGCCACTTTGCGTGCGATTGTGCTTTTACCTGCACCTGCCGGTCCATCAATTGCTATACTGTTCATTTTCTTTCTCCTTTTTCTTTTATCGTCTTTTTCTCTGTTTTCGGATTCTGTTACCAATAGCGCTGCACTTTCCGGGCAGGCTGATTTTCCGTAATCTCTGCATGCAAATGCCACAGAGATCTTTATTCAATACTGATTCCTGCCAGATACCCCGTAGACCAGGCAATCTGCAGATTATACCCGCCGGTCACCGCATCCAGATCCAGCACCTCTCCCACAAAATATAAACCGGAAAGATGCTTTGATTCCATTGTTGCAGGAGAAACATCTTTCACACTGACACCACCGCGGGTGATCACTGCCTCATTGTAGCCGCGCAATGCTTCTACGGTCATCGGCAGCTCCTTAAATAGGTGTCCCAGTCTCTGACGTTCCTCTTTTGTCACTTCATTGACCGGCTTATCCGGATCGATCCCGGACAGGGAAACCAGAACCGGTACCATTTTTGCCGGAAGCAGCTTATTCAGACTGTTTTTAAAATGGCTGTTTTTACATCCGGCGAAATCACGCAGAATCCGCTCGTCTAACTGCTTTTCGGAAAGAGCCGGCTTTAGATCCAGTGCCACCTGCACCGGCAGCTTCTTTCCGGCAATCACACTGCTGGCGGAAAGCACCAGAGGTCCACTGATCCCGAAGTGCGTAAACAGCATTTCCCCCTGTTCGCAAAACAGCTCCCTTTTTCCATCGGAAACGGTCAGGGAAACATTCTTCAGGGAAAGTCCCTGCAGACTTTTGACAAAGTCTTCTTTGATGCAGAACGGAACAAGGGATGATGTCGTTTCCGTAATCCTATGCCCGGTCTGACGGGCAAATCGGTAACCGTCCCCGGTAGAGCCGGTCGATGCATAGGAGAGTCCTCCGGTCGCAACGATCACGGCATCGGCAGAATACTCTTTGGATGTACCGCCGGTCTGTGCCAGAACACCACTACACCTTTTCCCACAGGTAAGGATTTCTTTTACCTCGGTATGTAACTGAATCTTTACGCCCCTTCTTCGCATCGCCTGCTCCAGCGTGCGGATCACGTCGGAAGAATGATCGGACACCGGAAATACCCTGTTCCCACGCTCTGTCTTAACTGCCAGCCCTTCCTGCTCCAAAAAATCAATCATGCGGCGGCTGTCAAAGGTATAATAGGCACTGTATAAAAACTTCGGATTTCGCATGGTATGCTGCAGCAGATTTTCTACGTCACTGTCATTTGTAATATTGCATCTGCCTTTTCCCGTTATGAAGATTTTTTTGCCAAGTTTTTCATTCTTCTCAAGCAATAATACCTGATGTCCGCATTCCGCCGAAGAGATTGCTGCCATCATACCGGCAGCCCCTCCGCCAATTACGATCACCTTACTCATAGTTATCCTCATTTCTGTGCGTCACGGACAAAGATCCTGCAACGCCAATTACATATTTCCGTCATCCAGCACCTTCCAGTTTTTCCAAAGATAATCAATCAGAGAGATCACTGTCAGTGCAGCGGCCGCATAGATAAAGATCCATTCGATCACATTGATCAGCGCACCGTCAAAGTTCAGGATCAGAAGGATGGACATAAGCATCTGTACCACCGTTTTGATTTTGCCCCAATAGCTTGCCGCGATCACAACGCCGGCATCGGAAGCCACCAGACGGAATCCGCTGATGATAAACTCACGGCTGATGATCACGATCACGATCCATGCCGGCATCGGATTGGATCCGTCCGCCACAAAACAGATCAGTGCAGAGCTTACCAGCAGCTTGTCTGCCAGCGGATCCATAAATTTGCCAAAATTTGATACCAGATCGTATTTTCTGGCAATATAGCCATCCAGCGTATCGGTCAGGCTGGCTACCACAAATATGGCTACAGCGATCCAGTTGTGGCAGGCAATGTGGTCTGCCAGCATAAAAAATACAAAAAACGGAATTAATACAACACGAAACATCGTGATCTTATTTGGTAAATTCATTATTCGTCCTCCTCTTCTATCACTTCGCCGATCAGATCGTATTCTTTCGCCTCTGTGATACGCACGGTGATAAAGTCTCCGGATATCAGATTCCACTGGGTTGGAACGAATACATAACCATCTACCTCCGGAGCGTCATATAGGTTCTGGCGATATAGATGCCTTCCTCG
>CAUCOL010000222.1 GCA_958444395.1 uncultured Lachnospiraceae bacterium | reverse complement strand
CTGACATATCACGCTATGGTGGTACGCCGCTGCCAATCCGTGAAACAGACAGCACAGGAAATCTCATTACGAATTCTCTGCATCGTTTTTGCGCCAAAATCACTGCAAAACGTAATCTGTCAATAATGCTTACAGAATCGGCATCACTACCACACATAATATATCAAAGGGATAGAGTTTGCAAGTGCTTTTCTTGCTTTATCGTGCAATTTCGACAAAGACGGAGAATTTTTTTCATCTGTTTTTCTGAAATTTTTGCCAATTCTCGGTTGTTTGCTTTCTTTCCTGCAAAAATGCCCAATTTAAGGTTAATTTTTTTCAGTTTATACAATATTTTTTTTCATCAATTCTTTTTTTCTCTGTTTGGAGACCGAAAGGCAGTATTTTCTTAATACTGTCGTTTTATTCTGCCTGTCTGCTCCTTTTTTACTTTCTCCGGCTTCCAACATAAGGAATTGACTACCCCTATCGAAAAGTGTTATGTTATAGGTAAGAATGGAGGTTAGAAATAACATGGATATTAAACAAATGTACAATGAAAAACTGACAACTGCCGATGAGGCAGTCAAGACGATCCAGTCCGGCAGCTGGGTAGATTACGGCTGGGCTGCTACTACTGTTGATGCACTGGATAAAGCACTGGCAAAGCGTCTGCCACAGCTGCAGGACGTTACTGTCTGTGGTGGTATCTTATTAAAAGAGCCGGAGATCTTCAAGATCGAGAATCCGGCAGAGCATTTTGCCTGGAACTCATGGCATATGGGCGGCATTGAGAGAAAAGCCATCGCAAAAGGCTTCAGCTACTACGCTCCGATCCGTTACTCTGAGCTCCCAAGATATTATAGAGATTCCCAGACACCACCGGATGTGGCTATGTTACAGGTTGCACCGATGGATGAGCATGGTTACTTCAACTTCGGACCAAGTCCCTCCCACACAGCAGCCTGCCTGAGTGTGGCTAAGAAGGTCATCGTCGAGGTCAATGAAAATATGCCTGTCTGCCTGGGCGGCTTTGACAACTGTGTACATGTCAATGATGTAGATATGATCGTAGAAGGCGAAAACCCTGCTATGCTGGAACTCGGCGGCGGTGGTGCAGCCACAGACATCGATCATGCCGTTGCAAAATATATCGTAGACGAGATTCCGGATGGTGCCTGCTTACAGCTTGGTATCGGTGGTATGCCAAATGCCGTCGGCTCCCTCATCGCTGAGTCCGATCTGAAGGATCTGGGTGTACATACAGAAATGTATGTCGATGCATTCGTGGACATCGCCAAAGCCGGCAAGATCACCGGTGCAAGAAAAAATATCGACAAGGGACGTCAGGTATTCGGTTTTGCTGCCGGCACAAAGAAATTATATGACTATATCAATAACAACCCTGCCTGTATGGCAGCCCCTGTAGAATATACGAACGATATCCGTTCCATCTCTGCACTGGATAATTTCATGTCGATCAACAATGCGGTAGATATCGATCTGTTTGGTCAGGTCAATGCCGAGACAGCCGGAACAAAACATATCAGTGGTGCCGGCGGACAGCTGGATTTCGTTCTAGGTGCTTATCTGTCAAATGGCGGTAAGAGTTTTATCTGTATGTCCTCTACCTTTACAACAAAGGATGGCATCGTAAAATCCCGTATCAATCCGACTTTAAATAATGGTTCCGTTGTAACAGATACGCGTGCCAATATTCATTATTTTGTAACTGAATATGGTATCAAGAATCTGAAGGGTCTGGCTACCTGGCAGAAGGCCGAGGCAATCATCTCTCTGGCACATCCTGACTTCCGTGATGAACTGATCGCAGAAGCAGAGAAGATGCATATCTGGAGACGCAGTAATAAGAGATAATTACCTTATTATGCAGTGATTCAAAAAACAAAAGGCTTTCCGTTGTTCTATGAAAGAACGGAAAGCCTTTTATATTGGAATAAAATACTGAGATCAAAAATATCTATTTCCTATGCTTCTAATTTACGATCTGTCTTCTGCTGGAACTTTTCACTTTCAATAATAAAACGCTCATGCGTTCCTTTCCCGATCAGACCTTTTGCATCATATGCCTCCACATGGAATACAAGTTTTCTTCCTTCGATTGCGATCAGCTCACTGTCACATGTGATCTTCATACCGACCGGCGAAGATGCCACATGCTCGATCTCTACCTTTGTACCTACTGTACCACAGCCTTCGTTCAGATAAGGTGCTACACTGCGAAATGCTGTATTCTCCATCAACGCAAGCATAGATGGCGTTGCATACACATCCATCACACCACTGCCCATACTCTTTGCGGTATTCTGATCCGTTACTGTCATTTCCTGATGTCCTTTAATTCCTACTTCTAACATTCTAATCTCCATTCTGCAAACGCTTTCTGTCCTCTAAATCCCCGCAAAACAGACACTCTGCTCTGCAAACATAGCTATCCTGCGGCGTCCGCCACGCAAAACAGCCGATTAATACAACCAACAGCCGATAATGTCCCTCATTACTGTGCCGTCTCCGGGAAAAGCTCCGTAAAGTATGGAAGCTGTCTGACCCAGTCACAGAATGTGCGCCATTCCTGTAATTTATGTCCTTTTCTTGCACGGAACATTGCGATCGCGTTTTCATAAGACATCGTACAGGTACGCATCTGGTGATAGCTTTCCGGCAGAAGCTGGATCATGCTGTACCACAATGCTTTGTCTTTTGTCTCCATGTACTCCTTGCGGATTCCCTCCAGGCAGACAATCATATTCTCCATCTGTACCTTTGCTGCCGGTGTCATATGATCCGTACTGAAGTCTTCCATCTCAAACGGCTTACTGTGAATCTTATGCATCGTGCTGGTAGAATTTGCTACCGTTCCTACCTTATACGTATCATACTCCTTCCACCAGTAGATGGGAGCTGTAATATCTACCGTAATAAAGATCTGGCGGATAAATTTACGATGATCTCCTCCCGCCTGGCACAGACGTTTTGCAAGATCCAGATCATTGGGTCCAAAATGAAAAACTCCCTTTTCATCCGTCATACTATCACTTCTCGCCCAACTGTTCAAGGGATTTCTCGCTCCCCGCATTGCATTTTCAAAATTCATTACACTTGTGCGTTCCAACTTGATCATTTTTCTCATCTGCCTCCATTTTTCTAATCTTCCGGTACCGGATCTTCATCAAAAGATACAATGACATAGTATCCCCGATCCGTTTTTTCTACATCCTTCACGATCCCATTCAGATTTTTTAATCGCTGATGTAATTTATAACAGCCGGACATAGCCACTGCCGGATTGATAATATAGCTGTAATTTAATGCTGTTTTTTTCTCGGTAATATCGACCGCATCCCCCGGTTTTACCAGATCCGGCCGCTCCATTTTAAATCGCATTTCCCGCATGATATCCTCCATTCCGCAGACGCTTTGCGTCGAAGGAATCGCGAGCAAAATTTCAGATTTTGTTCGCGATCAGGGCTATTTTGCGACGTCTGCGTCACAAATAGCCGTGTGTAAAAATACTGCATCAGCAGTATTTTTCACACTCCCCTCCATTCTATCATATATTCCATAGTTTCCGGCGATCTGATACCCGCACAGCTTTAACCTGCACCTTTGCGTCCCGGATCCTATTGTTATAATTTTATTTTCTGGCAGATGAGGTGTCCAGATATACCCCAAGTGCCATGCCGGCTGCCACACCGATCAACATGCCGATGGCAGTCTGTCCTCCGGCAGCTGCTCCCAGGACTGCGCCGAGAAATAAGCCGCCGATTAATGTATATGTCGTATATCTTGCTGCCTGCCGGATGCCCTCATGTTCCATAC
>CAUCOL010000221.1 GCA_958444395.1 uncultured Lachnospiraceae bacterium | reverse complement strand
GTACGTTTGAGATGCACCGTACCGCAGAATACGGTATTGCGGCGCACTGGAAATATAAAGAAAACCAATATGGTGGGAAGTCAACAGACAATGAAGAGGAAAAACTGGCATGGCTGCGCCGTATACTGGAATGGCAGCGGGATATGTCCGATAATAAAGAGTTCTTAAGCCTGTTAAAGAGCGATCTGGATCTTTTTTCAGATCATGTATACTGCTTTACAAAGGATGGAGATGTTAAGAATCTTCCGGCAGGTTCGACTCCGATCGACTTTGCCTATGCAGTGCATAGTGCAGTCGGAAATAAGATGGTGGGAGCGAGGGTCAATGGAAATCTTGTACCGATTGACTATAAGATTCAGAATGGTGACCGGATCGAGATCATGACGTCGCAAAACTCCAGAGGACCAAGTCGTGACTGGCTGGCGATCGTAAAGAGTACACAGGCAAAGAATAAGATCAATCAGTGGTTCCGTTCAGAATTTAAGGAAGAAAATATTGTTCGTGGAAAGGAACTTCTGGCAAATTACTGCAAGGCACAGGGAATCGTGCTGACTGATCTGGTCAGACCGGAATATACAGAGGCCTGTAAGAAAAAATATGGTTTTAAGGACTGGGATTCCGTATTGGCTGCTATCGGGCATGGTGGCCTGAAAGAGGGACAGGTTGTTAATAAATTACAGGATGCCTATAATAAAAAAAATCCAAAGCATACGACAGATCAGGATATTCTTGATGCAGTGGGAAAAAGCGGCAGTGACAGCGTGTCCATCAAGCCGGCGGCAACGGTGAAATCAAAGAGTGGTATCGTGGTAGCAGGTATTGATGATGTATCTGTGCGTTTCTCCAAATGCTGCAGCCCGGTTCCGGGGGATGAGATCATAGGTTTTATTACCCGGGGAAGAGGTATCTCCATTCACAGGACGGATTGTGTGAATATGATGAATCTGTCGGAAGCAGACCGTCAGCGTGTGATCGAAGCAGAATGGCAGGTCAATGAAGACGGTAAGGAAGATGAGTATTATGATACGGAGATCATTATATATGCCTATGACCGTATGGGAGTATTGTTAGATATTACAAGAGTCTTTACAGAGAATAAGATTGACGTTAAATCTATGAACACACGTACCAGCAAGCAGGGAATTGCTACGATCACAGTCGGTTTTTCCGTGCGCGGGGTACAGGCATTGCATGAGCTGACCAGAAAGCTCAGAAATGTAGAGAGTGTAAAGGATATTCAGAGAACACGGTCCTGACAGACCGGATAACAGGACAGATAGCAGAAAAGAACGTCCGGCTTTGGGGCAATGATAAACCATATGTCTGGAAAGCCGGCAGGAAGAAGAGAAAGGACCCGGAGGAATGGATCGTTTATGTTGTGATTTTCGAGTAGTTGGACCCGTACAGACGAATTGTTATTTTTTATATCATGAGGACACAAAAAAGTGTCTGGTGATCGATCCGGGGGATGAAGCAGAAAAAATAATCAGTTATATCCGTAAAAATCAGCTGGAGCCGATTGCAATCCTTCTGACACATGGTCATTTTGATCATATTGGAGCAGTCGATGCCGTGAGAGATACGTTCGGTGTCCGTGTGTATGCATCAGAAGAGGAGCAGGATGTTCTGGAGGACAGCACAAAAAACCTGTCAGCGCAGTTTGGTCAGGGCTATACCGTAAAGGCGGATGCTTTTTTTAAGGACGGTCAGGAAATGGAACTTCTTGGTCAGAAGATGCGCTGTATTGCGACACCTGGACATACCAAAGGTGGCATGTGTTACTATTTTCCGAAGGCAGGATATCTTTTTTCGGGTGATACCCTGTTTCAGGAGTCGGTCGGAAGAACAGATTTTCCAACCGGAAGCGGACATCAGCTGATCCGGTCTGTTCGTGAAAAGGTGCTTGTCCTGCCGGAGGCGGTGCGTGTTTATCCGGGACACGGGATGATGACGTCTATACAGAATGAACGGGTGTTTAATCCATATGCAATAGAATAGGTCGGATGGTAGAGAAAATGATAGAGATCAGATTATCAGAACGGGATTTTGATTATGAAATACAGGCTTTGACAGGGGGCTTCTTCCCGGGACAGATCTGTCGGATACAGATCGAGGGGGAAGAAGAGGAAAAAGGAACAGAAGAACCGGACGTGTATGTGTCGGTTACGATGAAGCAGGCATTGATACAATGCTGCGTGAAAGGAAGGAACGGGCAGCAGGTATGCGGTCAGACGGAAGTGTCTGGTGAGCAGGATTTTCATAAGCACGCGGGGAAAACAGCACATCCTTACAGAACATATTATAAAAATAAATTAAAGTCGCTTATCTTTCGGCAGATCAGAGATTTTATTGAAGCGGGTTATGCAGAGACGGTGCCTCATACGATTCCTGTATGGGGGACGATGACGGGAGTGCGCCCGACAAAGATTCCGATGAATCTCTTGCTGGATGGTGTGCCCTATGAACAGGTCTGCCGGCAGCTGCAGGAGGAATATCAGTGCAGCGGACAAAAGGCAGAGCTATGCATGCAGATCGCAGCGAAGGAAGCCGGTTTGTTAGAGCAGACGGATTATCAGAATGCATATAGTCTGTATATCGGGATTCCATTCTGTCCGACAACGTGTATGTACTGCTCATTCACTTCGTATCCGCTGGAGCGGTTTGCGTCTCTGATTCCGGATTATCTGGAGGCTCTTAAGAAAGAGATCCGGTATTGCGGGCAGCAGTTTCAGGGACAGAAACTTTCCAGTGTATATATCGGAGGAGGGACACCGACAACACTATCAGCAGAGCAGCTTCAGGATCTGATCGGGTGTCTGTATCAGAACTTTCCGGTAGAGACGGCATATGAGTTTACGGTAGAAGCCGGCAGACCGGACAGTATTACGCCGGAGAAGCTGCGGGTATTAAAGGAAGCCGGTGTCGGAAGAATCTCAGTGAATCCACAGACGATGCAGGATAAGACACTGGAGCGGATCGGCAGAAGGCATACGACAGAGCAGACCAGACAGGTATTTGAGATGGCGAGAGAAGCCGGATTTGACAATATCAATATGGATCTGATCATAGGGCTGCCAGGAGAGAGTGAGGCAGATTTTGCGGATACGCTGCAGCAGATAGAGAGCCTGGAGCCGGATAGCATTACGATCCATTCGCTGGTAGTCAAGCGGGCTTCCAGACTGCGTCAGGTGATGGAAGAGTGTGGCGATATTCTGGAAGAGGAACGGGCAGCACGTATGGAGAATATGTTAGCATTAGGAGAACAGTTTGCAGCAAAGCATCAATATGAACCATACTATATGTACCGGCAGAAGAATTCAGCCGGACACGCAGGCAGCTCCGGACAGGAGAATATCGGCTTTGCCCGTCCGGGAATGGAATGCCTGTATAACATTCTGATCATGGAGGAGAAACAGACGATTCTGGCATTGGGAGCCGGTGCATCGACGAAACGTTATGATGCACAGAAGAATCTGGTCAGTCGTGTAGAGAATGTAAAGAGCGTCACGGATTATATTAACCGGATTGATGAGATGCTGGAAAGGAAACGAGATGGAAGATTATTTGGAAAGGCTGGTCATGGCGAGTGATTCGATCAACCCGCATTTGCGCCAAAGCGCTTATGTCGAGATGTGTCACGGAGTGCTGGTCAGTAATCTGGCACAGGCGCTGGCAAAGGAGCTGGGAGAGGGCGAGGAGTTTTGTGAAAAGATCGCAGTGGCCGGTCTGCTGCACGATCTGGGAAAACTGCATGTAGCCAAATATCTGTATTCAGACGGAAGGGAAGCATTGGCGATCGAGCAGAAAAAATACATTCATCTGCATGCAACGTAC
>CAUCOL010000220.1 GCA_958444395.1 uncultured Lachnospiraceae bacterium | reverse complement strand
TTCTTCTTATCGAAATATTCCCTCACCTTAAGTGACAGGAAAACCCCTCCATCGGTGGTGAGGGCGTGTTTCGTTAAGAGTAGGAGACAGCCTGCGTGTATGCTGACAGCATAAGACTTTTGAAGAACGCTTTGTTATAATCATTTTTAATAGGTGTGTCGGATAAAATGGTATGCAAAGATATGCTGCACTTTCGTCGCGAAAAGTCAGACATATCGGAATGGAGGTATTTATGAAACACGCAGGCAAAAGGAAAATCATAGCATGGCTGGTTGTTGCAGCGATGTTTTTTTCCTGTTTTGGAAGCAGCGGATCCTGGAGACAGGCACAGGCGGCGGAAACAGAACAGAAAACAACATTGGCAGATCTGCAGCAGACCTGTGATCTGGAAAGAGTTTATATTGATACTCTGAAACAGACGGTGGAAGCAAGCGGAATAAAAGAGGGTGGATCGCTTACTTTTATAGCACCGAAGCAGACACAGGAAATAACTAAGAATGATGCTGCATATGAAATAGAGCAGCAGATCTATCAGGATCCCATTAATAATCTGGGGTATATCAGTAATGATGCAGAAGCGCAGGAGGCAGCCGGAGCAGATGCCAGCCTGACGATGAAGTCTATGCTGATAAATGATACGATCCTGTTTACTACAAATGCAGTGATGGATTTTACAAAAGACAATGGACTGCGAAATATCTGGAATGTGGGCAAGGGAGAGATCGCATATCTTTCAGATGATGGAAATTATGTACTGGCAAATGCCAATGAAAAGGAGCTGGCTCTTTATCGTCTGGCGCCGAAAGGCTCTGTAACAAAAACAGCATTGGATCTATTGAAAGAAAAATATGACTTATCAAGTGTAGAAATTTCATCGATCGATTACAAGGGAATCGTCAGCGGCTTAAAGGAAGATGGAAGTCTGCAGTTTTGTGATGCAACATATAATACGCAGAGTATCTCTGCCAATGGGGAGGCTGTGGTAACGGTTTCTTATGGCGATGGCAGTGCGACAGGCTTCCAGGATATGGGATCTTTGGATGTGAGTACGTCTTCGATCGAGGCAGCCGGAGCAGATGCGTTCTGGACGGTTCAGACATTGACTTTTAACCATTCGATCGAGTTTTCGGTAGATCAGAAATTGGTATTGGTGCAGTATCAAAATGGACTTCCGAATATATGGGGGACAAATCCGGGAGACGTAATCTATACATCGACAGATGAAAAGTATGTGTTCGTAAACGATGAGAAAATATTATGTGTATACAAGCTGACACCGAAGCAGTCTGCAGAGAGTCCGGAAGTATCAAATACGCCAGAGATATCCAATACTCCGGAAGAATCTGATACACCGGAGGCATCGGAAGATCCGCAGGAAACAAAGACACCGCAGTCCACGGCAGCACCGGAATTTTATGGCAGTGAGCAAGGCGCAGAAGGGGAAGAGACGGGAGGTACTGTGCTTGGATGCTATTTTGCCAATACGGCAGATTATCCGGAAGCAGGAGGTCAGCAGGTTTACTCTTCCTGTGAGAAGATTAAGATTGGTGGAAATGTACGCTGGGATTACGGCTGGCTGGTATTAAAACCACAGGATGGTTATACATTGGAAAAGGTTACAAATACATCCGATCCTGAGAAAGAGATTTCCCTGACCACATGGAAAGCGATCCGGGAGGAACTGAGCAATACAGAGATACCGGACAATATAAGTACTTCTCTTCTGGATGAGTGGAGAGAGACGGCAGCAATTAGGTTGTTTCATGACGATTATGTAAAATATAGTGGTACTACCTTTTGCATTACATGGAAGAACACAGAGACGAATGCTGCGACAACGACACAGGTACAGATCATCAATGAGAATCGCTGGCTGTCTGCGATCAGATTATCGGTCGGAGAAAGTGTTGATCTGTTGAATCAGCCGATGCTGCAGGAGATTTATGGTGGTGTGACACTATCAGAACGACACTTTGATGTGCAGGTATATGGAACATCGGAATCTACGGCTGACTGCATGAAGAAGGATGAGGCGACCGGAAAGTATATTGCACAGAAAGCCGGGACAGGCGAGTGCCGCATTGTCGATAGGAAACGTGGCATTGCCTTTGAGTATTTGATCCAGATCCAACAGCCGGAGGGTGGTCTGACAGAGGATGATCTGACAGTAGGAGAGGATGCAGTGATCCAGAGTTACGGAAGCGGTATGTTTCGCATCGTTCCAAAGGATGGAGACACTCTGGCATTAAAGGATCTTACACTGGCAGTGAATCTCGCAGAGGGTATGCAGATTGACTGGGATAAAACTTCTCTGAAAGGAACGCCACTGCAGGAGAAAGGAACAAAAGAGATATCATTTGGGACGAATGACGAAGGTGACCGGGCAAAGGTAACGGTTACACATACAGCAGATGGTACGAAGAACCGATTTACGTTTTCATCAGAAGCAGCACTGCAGGGCAGCCTGCAGCTGGTTGTAAAAAAAGGAACAACAGAATATTCCTATAGTATTACTTTGGACAGAAATTCTTATATGTCAATGGCTGGTATGCAGACTTATTATGTGACGCCATATCAGACAGGAAATATCTTTCAGTATATTAATTTTGTCGGGGATGCACAGAAGCAGGCGCAGCGTCGTGCCACATTTCTGGAAAAGGTAAATGATGGGACATACACAGTGAAAATGGCTGGTGCCACGCTGGTTTATAACGATGGGAAATTTACCGGTGACCTGTTGTTTACAAAACCGGGGCGCAGACTGGAGGTCTATGATACAGAATATCAGTTAGTCTTACAGTCCGGTAATCTGGATATTGAGATGACGGCAGGAACCGTTTTGCAGAATGGGCAGTCTTTGAATCTTGCAGATGTATTTATGAATGGCTACTGGAATGAAGCCAGTGACGTGGATATGACAGCATGCGACGGCGTCAGCTTTGATGCAAAGACGCATTCTGTTAAGGCGGATATAGCGGATCTGACAGAGCCGGTTAAAGTTACTGTAACATTGACCTGGGATGGCATGAAGGAAGCTATTTTTAAAATTACGATCAGTCCGAAGGATACATACGACCAGACGCTGGCAGATGCCGTGTCTTCCATCGGTAAGGACGATAAACTGATCGTGGATGTGAATGAAAAAGAAGCGACCCTGTCGAAGGATGTTTTGTCTGCACTGCAGGGCGGGGATGAGAAGAAATTGACCGTTAAGAACAGTCAGACTGAAAATGCGGTAGAGTGGAATTTTGACAGCAGTAAAATGGATTCTGTCCGCGAAACAGATCTGAAATTAAATGTCGGCGTCGGCAAACTGGATGCTTCGATCGAAGAGGTATTAAATGAGAAGCAAGCGAACGGGTTGGAAGTAGATTTTGAAAATAACGGAAAGCTAGGTGGAACAGCAGAGGTACGCATCGATCTGAAGTCAGCACAGGCAGAGAGGATCAAAGGGGCAAAGGATGTCAATCTGTACTATTACAATGAAGAAACAGATGAGATGATTCTTGAGACGAAGGGATTAACGATTCAGAATGATCCGAATAAATCCGGTCAGGAATATATTACGCTGCCGGTGACACATAACAGTAAATTTCTGCTGTCTGCCGATGACGGATTAGCCGGAAAGATATCAAGACCTGCGAAAACTGCGACGCCAAGTGCGATTCCAAGCGAGAAACCAAGTAAGTCACCGGTACCGAAGCCAACTACCGGTTCCGGTATTACGCCGGGGGAGACACCGGATACTACGACATCGCCCATTGCGCAGCCGAGCAAAACACCGGAGCAAACGGTAACTCCAAGCCCGCAGCCGAGTGCCACACCGGAAGTAACACCGAGCACGGAGCCAAGTGCCACACCGAAAG
>CAUCOL010000219.1 GCA_958444395.1 uncultured Lachnospiraceae bacterium | reverse complement strand
CCCAATGGATGAAAGAAAATACTATTGTACTGCACACTTTCGTTACATGAGCTACGCAGCGGTACATAAGGTCTTACAAAACAAGACCTAAGTACCGGCGAGCTCATAGTGCAGTACAAAGTATATTTCTTTCACGCATTGGGAGTGAGTTTGGTGTGAGGGCACGTTAATCTGCTATCCTGTCATCCTATGGTCGGTCTTGGGAAAGGCGTAAGGTACCAAGACAATTTTCCATCCTCGTTTGCGCAGACTTTTATAGCTTACAAATAAAAATCAGAAAGATATTTATGCTACGCATGCCTGGATATCAGGGCTTTAACTGCCCCTGGCGGCGTGGGAAGTTTTGGCAACGGATTAAAAGCTGCAGCAGTTCATTGCGCTTTTAGGGAACGCAGCAATCCTGTTCGTGCGGGGAAAAGCGGATGCATCATGGGTTTTGACCCTAACACAGTTTTGTGATATGATAAGAGATACGAGTAAAAAGACATCGTAAAAATGGAGGATTAGAACTATGGGAATGACGATGACACAGAAGATACTGGCAGCACACGCAGGACTTGAGTCTGTCAAAGCAGGTCAGCTGATCGAAGCCAATCTGGATATGGTACTGGCAAATGATATTACAGGACCTGTAGCAATCCATGAAGTGGAGAAGTTAAATAAGAAGACAGTATTTGATAAGGATAAGGTGGCACTTGTTCCGGATCATTTCACACCGAATAAAGATATTAAATCGGCACAGCACTGTAAATGTGTCAGAGAGTATGCAAAAGAGCATGATATCACCAATTACTTTGAAGTGGGTCAGATGGGTATCGAGCATGCGCTTCTGCCGGAAAAAGGACTGATCGTGGCAGGAGATGTCTGCATTGGTGCGGATTCACATACATGTACATATGGCGCACTGGGTGCATTCTCTACCGGTGTCGGCAGCACGGATATGGGATGTGGCATGATTACAGGTCAGGCATGGTTTAAGGTGCCTTCTGCGATCAAGTTTGAGCTGACGGGTTCCCTGAATCAGTGGGTCAGCGGTAAGGATGTGATACTGCATATTATCGGCATGATCGGTGTAGATGGTGCATTATACAAATCTATGGAGTTTACAGGTGAAGGTGTGGCAAGCCTGTCTATGGATGATCGTTTTACGATTGCCAATATGGCGATCGAGGCAGGTGCCAAGAATGGTATCTTCCCGGTAGATGACAAGACGATCGAATACATGAAAGAGCATTCCACGAAGCCATATACAGTATATGAGGCCGATGAAGATGCAGAGTATGATGAAGTTTATACGATTGATCTGGCACAGTTAAAGCCGACGGTTGCGTTTCCACATCTTCCGGAGAATACAAAGACGGTGGACGAGGCAGGAGAGGTTAAGATCGATCAGGTTGTGATCGGTTCCTGTACGAACGGACGTATCTCAGATCTTAGAGAAGCGGCTAAGGTGCTGAAAGGAAGAAAGGTAGCAGATGGTATTCGTGCGATCGTGATCCCGGCTACACAGAAGATCTATATGCAGGCGATCGAGGAGGGACTGGTGCAGACATTTATTGAAGCCGGTGCCATCGTGAGTACACCGACTTGTGGTCCTTGCCTGGGTGGACATATGGGATGTCTGGCAGAGGGAGAAAGAGCCGTATCTACGACGAACAGAAACTTCGTAGGACGTATGGGTCATGTGGATTCTGAAGTATATCTGGCAAGCCCTGCTGTAGCAGCAGCCAGTGCTGTAACCGGTAAGATTTCTCAGCCATCCGAACTGGGATTATAATGAAATAACTGCGAAGGTAGTTTGTCGCCCGGTTCAATGAGAGGATCCGGCAGACAGCATTCGTATTCAGTAAACAGATATAAATATTATACAGAAATGAGGTAAAACAGATGAAAGCATGTGGTACTGTTCATAAATATGGAGATAACGTAGATACAGATGTCATCATTCCGGCAAGATATCTTAATTCGTCCGATCCGGCAGAGCTTGCAAAGAGCTGCATGGAGGACATCGATCCGGATTTTGTTAAACGCGTCAAAAAGGGAGATATTATGGTAGCGAATAAAAACTTCGGCTGTGGTTCTTCCAGAGAGCATGCACCGATCGCGATCAAGGCATCCGGCATCAGCTGTGTTATTGCAGAGACTTTCGCACGCATTTTCTATAGAAATGCGATCAATATCGGACTGCCGATCATAGAATGTCCGGAAGCAGCCAAAGAGATTGAAGCAGGAGATGAAGTGGAGATCGATTTTGACAGTGGTAAGATCTATGATAAAACGAAGGGAGCAGAGTATCAGGGGCAGGCATTCCCTCCCTTTATGCAGAAGATTATCAAGGCAGAAGGATTAATTAACTATATCAACGAGAATAAATAAGAAAGGAAGCAGACAAATGGTATTTGGTGTAATTCTGGCGGGCGGAATAGGAAGCCGTATGGGAAATGTAGAAAAGCCAAAGCAGTTTCTGACTGTAGGTAACAAACCGATTCTGATCCATACGATCGAAAAGTTTATCGTACATGAGGCGTTTGAAGAGCTGATCGTACTTTGTCCAAAGCAGTGGATCGAGCATACGAAGAATCTGACAAAGAAATATCTGGGAGACAGAGCTTCTAAAGTGAAAGTGCTGGAAGGTGGATCGACACGAAATGAAACGATTATGAATTCAATCAACTATATTGAGGAAAAATATGGACTGGATGATGATACACTGATCGTAACACACGATTCAGTACGTCCATTTCTGACGTATCGGATCATTGAAGAGAATATCAAATATGCACAGAAATACGGAGCGTGTGATACCGTTATTCCGGCGACCGATACGATCGTACACAGCGAGGACGGACAGGATATTACAAGTGTGCCGGATCGTGCGAAGATGTATCAGGGACAGACACCACAGACCTTTGGTGCCAAGAAGCTGAAAGAACTGTATACATCTCTGACAGAAGCGGAGAAAGAACTCCTGACCGATGCATCTAAGATTTTTGTGATCAAGGGAGAAAAAGTACATCTGGTAGAGGGTGAAGTATATAACATCAAGATCACATATCCATATGATCTGAGAGTGGCAGAGTCCTTATTGAGTGATCCGTCTTCTATGGACAAGTAATTTAGGGAGGTAAGTATGTTAAATACGGTATATCGTTTAGTAGCACCAAGACGATTTGAGGTTGCTTTTCAGGATATTGATCTGAATGCGGATCAGGTCATCGTGCGTCCGACCCATCTGTCGATCTGCCATGCGGATCAGCGCTACTATCAGGGAGCGCGCCCGGCAGAAGTCCTGGCAAAGAAGCTCCCGATGGCTTTGATCCATGAAGGGATCGGTGATGTGGTGTATGATGCAAGCGGTGAATTTAAACCCGGCGAATCTGTTATTATGATTCCGAATACACCGGTTGAAAAAGATGATGTGATCGCAGAGAACTATCTGCGCAGCAGCAAATTCCGTGCCAGTGGTTTTGACGGATTTATGCAGGAGCATGTGGCACTGTCACATGACCGTGTCGTACGCCTGGATCCGTCGATCGATAAGGTGATTGCTTCTTTTACGGAGCTGGTTTCCGTCAGCATGCATGCGATCACCCGCTTTGAGCGTTTTTCGCACAGCCGACGCAATGCAGTGGGAATCTGGGGGGATGGAAATCTTGGTTATATCACTTCGATCCTGTTTAAGGCTGCATTTCCGGATACAAAGCTGATCATCTTCGGTGTCAGTGAAGAGAAGATGTCTTCCTTTACTTTCGCGGATGAAACGATTAACGTACGTCAGATTCCGGAGGATCTGCTGGTAGATCATGCGTTTGAGTGTGTTGGCGGTGATGCATCGCAGATGGCGATCAATCAGATTATTGATCACATT
>CAUCOL010000218.1 GCA_958444395.1 uncultured Lachnospiraceae bacterium | reverse complement strand
CATTTTTTATGGATAAGCTGCTGCGAAAGATCGGACTGTCCGGCAGAAGTATCGTGCCTATGCTGATCGGATTTGGCTGCACGGTACCGGCTGTTATGTCCACGCGTACGCTGCCGAGTGAGCGTGACCGTCGTATGACGATCCTGCTGACGCCGTTTATGAGCTGTACGGCAAAGCTGCCGATCTATGCTTTTTTCGTCAATGCATTCTTCCCAAAGCGGGGAGGTCTGATCATGGCAGGACTGTACGTGACGGGCATCGTCGTTGGTATCCTGGTGGCACTGTTCTACCGTGGCACCCTCTTTAAAGGGGATGCGGTACCGTTCGTCATGGAGCTGCCAAACTATCGTCTGCCCGGCTGGAAAAACGTCGGACAGTTACTGTGGGAAAAGGCAAAAGACTTCCTGCAGAGAGCCTTTACAGTCATTCTGATCGCAACGATGTGCATCTGGTTCCTGCAGAGCTTTGACCTGCATTTTAATCTGGTACAGGATTCCAAAGACAGCATCCTGGCAGGTATTTCCAGCCTGCTGGTTCCGTTATTCCGCCCGATCGGTCTGGGGGACTGGCGCATCTGCACCTCCCTGATCAGCGGATTTATGGCAAAGGAAAGCGTCGTTTCGACAATGGAAATATTATTTGGCGGAGCAGTCCGGACAGCGTTATCACCATTGTCGGCAGCCTCCCTACTGGTATTCAGTCTGCTGTATACGCCGTGTGTTGCGGCAATCGCCTCCATCAAGAGAGAACTTGGAGGAAAATGGGCAGTCGGCGTCGTGTTCTGGCAGTGCGGGCTGGCATGGCTGGCAGCCTGGATCGTTCGTATGATCGGAATGGCACTTTAACGATACAGCGCATGAATAACGAAAACTTTCTACATCCTGATGGTAGTTAGATCCCGGATATCCGGTCCTGCAGTAAATTCAATAGCTTTCAGCCTCATTGCACGGTTTATACTGTTATGTTTATCCCGGTAGATCGCAGCTTTCGTGCCTGATGGATTGTGCCGGGAGGTGTCCTAAATTAAGGACAGATTATTTCTTTTTCGTTTTAAACGATTTTACTTTTGACCAGCTGGAATATACTTTCTGTCCGTTCTCTTCCTGTTCCATCCGTTTTAGCTCCGGCAGTACCGTTGCGAGCATGACGGTGAAGCACAGGCAGCCGCCGATCGTATTTGAGAAGGGTTCTGCGGCAAAGACGCCATTAGGTCCCATATGAAAGGCATAGGGCAGGAGATAGGTCAATGGGACGACGATGATCACTTTACGAAGCAGGGAAAAGAAAATGGCCTGCTTCTTTTTATTTAAGGATTTGAAGATCGTCTGTCCGGTATACTGCAGCAGCATGCAGAAGAAGGTGGAGAAATACAGCTTTATTGCCGGGATCGTGTCGGCGAGCAGTGTCTTATCGGTACTGAAGATATGGATCACGAATCGTGGCGCAAAAAGAATGATACTCCAGATGAACAGCGTGTATACTAATGCGATCAATGCCATTGTGATGCCTGCCTGGCGGACACGTTGTGGACGTCTGGCACCGTAATTATAGCTAATGACCGGTGAGGAGCCTTCGGTGATGGCAAGGATCGGTGTCTCGACCATCTGGCGGACGCTGGATATGATCGTCATGACGGAGACATACAGATCGCCTCCGGTGGCAGCCAGCACATTGTTACAGCAGATCGTGACCAGGCTGTTGGTCAGCTGCATGATGAAGCCGGCGGTACCAAGACTCAGGATATTCGCAGCGTATTTGCCGCAGGCAGAGAGCTCATCGAGGCGCAGCAGGCGCACTTTCAGTTCGGAACGGCGGCGCAGAAAGTACAGTACAAAGCCGGCTGAGAGGATCTGGGACAGTACGGTAGCGATGGCGGCACCCTTGATCCCCAGTCCAAATACAAAGATAAACAGGGGGTCGAGCAGCAGATTGGCAATCGCACCGACGGCCACGGACAGCATGCCGATGGTCGAGTAGCCCTGTGCGTTGATAAATGGATTCATGCCGGTGGAGATCATAGCGGGAAAGGTTCCCAGCAGATAGATCATCAGGTAGGGATAGGCATAGATGAGGGCGTGGGAGGAGGCACCGAACAGGACGAGGATCGGTCGTGCAAAGAGCAGGCCAATACTCATAAGAACCAGGGCACAGGTGCAGAGCATCGTGTAGGAGGTGTTCATGATCATTCCGGCTTTTTTGTCATTTCCCATGCCTCGCTGGATGGAGAAGATCGGCGCACCGCCGCTGCCGAACAGGTTACTGAATGCAGTTACGATCGTGACGATCGGAAAGCAGAGTCCGACGGCACCCAGTGCAGTATTGCCAATGTGTGGGATACGTGCGATGTAGATGCGATCAACGATGTTGTAGAGCAGACTCAATATCTGTGCGACCAGCATGGGAAGTGCGGCTCCCAGTATATTTTGTGTTATGGTTCCATTCTCAAAATCAATTCGTTTCATAAGTAATCTCCGTTCCTATATGAAAATACTAGCTCTATTTTACCACAAAAAATGCAGCCGCACGATGTTTTATCATGCAGCCGCATTTTTAGAATTGCAAAGCTCCCGTTCGATGCCTGTACCGAAGAGGTGGTCGATGCACCGGGGAAAGTTATGTATGCAATCATGCAGTACTGTGCTTTGGTGGTACGGTCTGTCAGCCGATTACTTTTTTGATCGCGTCGAGCAGATCGTCGTAGGATTCAAAAGCAGGAAGCTCCGGATACTCTGCTTTGATCGCATCTGTGCTGCGGAACAGGAATCCGGCTTTGCTTGCCTGGATCATGCCGAGATCATTGTGACTGTCACCGCTGGCGATCGTATCATAGCCGATAGACTGCAGTGCTTTTACGGTAGTATATTTGGACTTTTCACAACGCATCTTGAAGTCTGTGATCTCACCATTGTCTGCGACAACCAGTGAGTTACAGAAGATCGTAGGATATCCCAGCTTCTTCATCAGAGGGCCGGCGAACTGGGAGAAGGTATCACTGATAATGATTACCTGTGTGATCTCACGCAGTTTGTCCAGAAATTCTTTTGCGCCCGGAAGAGGATCGATCTTTGCGATGGTCTCCTGGATCTCTTTTAAGCCCAGTCCATGCTGCTTGAGAATGTCAATACGATATTTCATCAGCTTGTCGTAGTCAGGCTCGTCGCGAGTCGTTCTTTTCAGTTCAGGGATGCCTGTTTCTTCAGCAAATGCGATCCAGATCTCAGGAACTAATACACCTTCCAGATCTAAACATACTATTTCCATTATAATCCTCCATTCCGGAGCAGCGGACGGCAGTGAAAAAGCCGCAGATAAGTGCTCCAATCCAGTTGTTCGGGCGGCGCATCCGTCATTTTAATAAGAATCGCTGCCATTTCAAAACTATTATAGCGGAAAATAAAACAGATATCCACAATTTTTTTATGATTCTATTGTATTCCTGTATTCTTACTTTATTTTGGTGTTTTTGAAGTTATATTGGACCAGCCTCCGGCTTTTTTGCTTTGTGTGGAGACGGCGCAGATCCGAATATAATATTTCTTTTTGGATTTTAATTTTTTCAATGTAACAGTGTTTTTGGCAGTAGTAAGTATCTTTACATTTCCGGAAGTTTGTAGTACCCCTTTTTTCAGCTGCTTTAGTTTCTTTACGCTGGTGCTGTAAGCAACACGGTAAGTCACATTTTTCTGCACTTTCCACTGAAGCTTCAGCGCTTTTTTGGCAGCTTTTGCTTTCACCTTACTTACTTTGGCTGGTGTGATGATCTTGGTGGAAGTATCTGTACCTACCGGGGCGGCACTTTCATGTGGTACTGGTGTATTTGTCGTCTGTCCTATATCTGGGGCAGAGGATGCTGCAGGGGCAGAAGAGGAGATCGGCTCATCGGATGGCGTTGGTGCAGGGGATG
>CAUCOL010000217.1 GCA_958444395.1 uncultured Lachnospiraceae bacterium | reverse complement strand
GAAAGTCCGGGCTTCACAGGGCAGGATGCCGGATAACGTCCGGTGGAGGCGACTCCCAGGCCAGTGCAACAGAAAAGAACCGCCTGTCTCTGACAGGTAAGGATGAAAAGGCGAGGTAAGAGCTCACCGCCTTTCTGGTAACAGAAAGGGCTGTGTAAACCCCATCCGAAGCAAGACCGAACAGGAATAATACGGCGGCCCGTCGTGTTCCGGGTAGGTTGCTTGAGCCTGTTGGCAACAGCAGGCCTAGATAGATGATTGTCTGATACAGAACTCGGCTTATAGTGTTACTCATCCAAAAAGAACATAAAGCAGCTGTCGGCAGGAGGGCTGTTATAATAGAAGAATACAGAATATACAGATAGAGAGGATCGAAGATATGCCACTCACACCAATGATGCAAAAATACGTAGAAACAAAAGAGGAATACAAAGATTGTATTCTTTTTTATCGTTTAGGGGACTTTTATGAGATGTTCTTTGAAGATGCCAAGATCTGTTCCAAAGAACTGGAGCTGACATTGACCGGCAAAAGCTGCGGGCTGGAGGAACGTGCACCAATGTGTGGGGTTCCGTTTCATGCGGTAGACACGTACCTGAATAAACTGGTCAGCCGTGGCTATAAAGTGGCGATCTGTGAGCAGGTAGAGGATCCGAAGCTGGCGAAAGGACTGGTCAAAAGAGAGGTGGTTCGTATTGCCACGCCGGGAACGAATCTGAATATGCAGGCATTGGATGAGAGCCGGAATAATTATCTGCTCTGCATTGTATATACAACGAATGCCTATGGTGTGTCCTATGTCGATGTTACGACCGGAGAATACTACGTGACGGAGTTTGATACGGAGAATAAGCTGTTGGATGAGATCGGCAAGACGATGCCGTCGGAGATCATCTGCAACGATTCCTTTATTGTATCCGGTGTAGACCTGGAGGATCTGCGGGGAAGGCTGGGGATTGTCGTATCTGCGATCGACGCATGGCATTTTGATGAAGACAGATGCGTCCAGAGCCTGTGCAGGCATTTTCATGTGAGTTCTCTGGCAGGGCTGGGGCTTTCGGATTATTCGATCGGTGTCACGGCTGCCGGTGCGATCATGCAGTATCTGGAAGAGACACAGAAGATCTCGCTGGAGCATATTACATCGATCAAGCCATATATTCCAAATAACTATATGTTACTGGACCGTTCGACCAGAAGAAATCTTGAGCTGTGTGAGACAATGCGTGAAAAAGCCAAAAGGGGTTCACTATTCTGGGTGTTAGATAAGACAAAAACGGCGATGGGCGCCAGAAAGCTGCGTCATGCGATCGAGCAGCCATTGCTTGATACAGAGCAGATCAACAAGCGTCTGGATGCAATCGAGGCATTGAATGAACATGCGATCAATCGGGAAGAACTGCGGGAATACATGGCACCGATCTATGATTTGGAACGTCTGATCAGTAAGATCAGTTACCGCAGTGCCAACCCACGGGATCTTCTGGCATTTAAGCAGTCACTTGCCATGCTCCCGTCGATCCGGTATCTGCTGTGCACCTTTGCCGGGTCTTCGATCCTGCACGACTATGGAGAGTCACTGGATGCGCTGGAGGACATCTGTTCCCTGATCGAGTCATCCATCGACGAGGAGGCACCGCTGACGGTGCGGGAAGGCGGCATGATCAAGGACGGCTATCATGAGGAGATCGACCGTCTGCGCAGTGCCAAAACCGATGGAAAGAAATGGCTGGCACAGCTTCTGGAGGAAGAAAAGGAACGGACGCAGATCAAGAATCTGCGTATCAAATATAATAAAGTTTTTGGCTATTATCTGGAAGTAACCAATTCCTACAAGGAACTGGTGCCGGATGACTGGACCAGAAAGCAGACACTTGCCAACGCAGAACGTTATACCACACCGAAGTTAAAGGAACTGGAGGATACGATACTGGGGGCTGAGGATAAGCTGGTTAATCTGGAATATAATGTTTTCTGCGAAGTGCGTGACACGATCTATGGACAGATCGCACGTGTCCAGCAGGCAGCGAAGATCATTGCTTCGGTTGATATGCTGGCATCTTTGGCACTGGTGGCGGAACAGAATCAATATGTTCGTCCGCAGATCCAGAAGAAAGGCGTGATCTCAATCAAAAACGGACGTCATCCGGTCGTTGAGAAAATGATCCAGAATGATATGTTTGTGGCGAACGATACGTACCTGGACAATGATAAACACCGGATCAGTATTATTACAGGACCGAATATGGCAGGAAAATCCACTTATATGCGTCAGACGGCGTTGATCGTGCTGATGGCGCAGATCGGATCCTTTGTGCCGGCAGAGAGTGCACAGATCGGGGTCGTTGACCGGATTTTTACCCGTGTAGGTGCATCGGATGATCTGGCGAGTGGGCAGAGTACCTTTATGGTAGAGATGACAGAGGTAGCCAATATTCTCCGGAATGCGACGAAGGACAGTCTGATCATTCTGGATGAGATCGGACGCGGCACCAGTACCTTTGACGGACTGGGGATCGCATGGGCAGTGATCGAGCATATTGCGAATGTAAAACTGCTGGGAGCCAAGACATTATTTGCCACACATTACCATGAGCTGACGGAGCTGGAGGGAAAACTGGACAGCGTGGATAATTATTGTATCGCAGTGAAGGAGCAGGGTGAGGATATTGTATTCTTACGTAAGATCATCAAGGGCGGTGCAGATAAAAGTTATGGCATACAGGTTGCAAAGCTGGCCGGTGTGCCGGAAAATGTACTGCGCAGAGCCAGTGAGATCGTGGACGAGCTGAGTAACAATGACATTGCAGAACGCGCAAAGTCGATTGACATAGAGTATGAAGCACCGGATTATGAGTACGGGATCGAACAGCAGACCGCCCGGAAACGAAAGACTCGTCATAAGACGGCATCTGAGGTGGAATCTGAGAAGCTGGGTCAGCTGTCACTGTTTGACACGACCAATACAAACATTAAAACGGATGATATTATTGTGGAATTGCACGATCTGGATCTCTCCACAACAACACCGATCGATGCGATGAATATATTATATAAGATGCAGATGAAGCTGCGAGAGAGGATGTAGCGTAAAAAGATATCGGTAAACTTTCCGGATACCGGTACGATGGTTTGTGCCGGTATCCGAAAGCTGCCAGATGGATGCGCCGGAAAGGAGAAGATACCCTATGCCCAATATTCATGTTTTAAGTCAGGATACGATCAATAAGATCGCCGCTGGAGAAGTGATCGAGCGCCCGATGGCAGTTGTTAAGGAATTACTGGAAAATGCGATTGATGCAGGTGCTACGGCAGTGACCGTAGAGATCAAAGACGGGGGAACTTCCCTGATCCGTATCACGGATAACGGCTGTGGAATCGCACCGGAGGATATCAGGCTGGCTTTTACGCCGCATGCCACCAGTAAGATCCTGACTGCGCAGGATCTTCTCGGGGTATCGACGCTGGGATTTCGTGGGGAAGCACTGGCAAGCATTGCTTCTGTATCCCAGCTGGAAATGATCACGAAGACCAGAGAGGAACTGACCGGCAGCCGTTATCAGCTGGATGGCGGACAGGAAAAGGAACTGGAGAGTGTCGGCTGTCCGGAGGGAACAACCTTTCTGGTGCGCAACCTTTTCTATAATACACCGGCAAGATTGAAGTTTCTAAAGACCAACCAGACGGAAGCCGGGTATATCAACGGTCTGATGGAACGGCTGGCGTTGTCACATCCGGAGATTGCTTTTCGTTTTATCAATCAGAATCAGACGAAGCTGCATACCTCCGGAAATGGCAGCTTAAAAGATGTGATCTATCATATCTATGGCAGAGAGATCGCTTCGAATCTGCTGGAGGTGCAGGCAGAGGAGGTATCCTGCCGGGCGGAGGGCTTTATTGGAAAG
>CAUCOL010000216.1 GCA_958444395.1 uncultured Lachnospiraceae bacterium | reverse complement strand
GCTGTAACAACCGGACAGGATGAAGACACCTGCCGCCGCGTGATACATAATCTGATGGACAAATATGCAGATGCAGGCCGGGGGATTCAGATCATAGAGCTGGATGGGGCATTTCAGATGTGTACGAAGGCTTCGATGTATGAATATCTGGTACAGATCGCACATGTGCCAAAGAAGCATGCACTGACGGATGTTTTACTGGAGACATTATCGATCATCGCTTATAAGCAGCCGATCACCAAACTGGAGATTGAACAGATCCGTGGTGTGAAGAGTGATCATGCGGTAAATAAGCTGGTGGAATATAATCTGGTGGCGGAAGTCGGCAGACTGGACGCGCCGGGACGTCCGATCTTGTTTGCAACAACGGAGGAATTTTTACGTCATTTTGGAATCGAGTCACTGGAGGATCTTCCGGTGGTGAATCCGGAGCAGATCGAAGACTTTAAGCTGCAGGCAGAGGAAGAAGTGCAGCTGAAGTTGGATCTGTAAGAGAAAGGTATGGTAAAGGCTATGAAACAATGGAAGAGAATAATAGCAATGGGGCTGCTAATGCTGATGATCATGAGCCCGCTGATTGTGCAGCCGACAGAGGCAAAGGCATATAAGGTAGCAGATAATATGCAGTGGTGGTATCAGGACCGCTTCGGGTTGTTTATCCATCTGGGTGCTTATGCACAGTATGGTCAGGGTGAGTGGGCAATGAGTGAGCAGAAGATGTCGAAGAAGAAGTACCAGGAGACGATCGCTGCAAAGTTTAACCCGGCTTCCTTTGATGCCAAAGAGATCGCACAGACTGCCAGAAAGGCAGGCATGAAATATATTGTGATCACGGCAAAGCATCATGAGGGACTGGCAATGTGGGACACAAAGGTTGCCGGTTTTAAAGATTATACCGGCACCAGACAGTTTAGTCTGCAGCAGTATACACCGTTTGGCGCAAGCGGCAGGGATCTTCTGATGGAATTAAAGAATGCCTGTGCGCAGGAAGGCTTGAAGTTTGGTCTGTATTATTCGATCATTGACTGGAATCATTCTTCACAGACTTTTAATAATACCTTTACCCATATCAAATCGATGGAAGCAAGGGATGCATATATCCGTGATATGAAAGCACAGCTGCAGGAACTGGTTACGACTTATGATCCGGATGTTATGTGGTTTGATGGTGACTGGACGTATAAGAAGAATAAACCGACGCTGGATGCGTGGTGGACAAAGCAGGATGGAGTGGATCTTTATAATTTTATGAAACAGTTGAAACCATCCATGCTAGTCAATGAAAGAGTATGCCGTCGGTTTGGCCTGGGTGATTTTGAGTGTCCGGAACAGACCGTACCGGTGCAGAAGCTGTCCCGCCCGTGGGAAACCTGTCAGACGATGAACGGTGCCTGGGGATATAAAAAGTCACAGGAAAAATCGTACAAGAGCAGCAGATCCATGATACAGGAGCTTGTAACCGTTGTATCCAGAGACGGAAATTATCTGTTAAATATTGGCCCGAAAGGGGATGGTACCATGACGGCCGGTAGTAAGAAGATCCTGAAGGCATATGGAAAATGGATGGAGAAAAACAGCGACAGTATCTATGGGACAACCGGCAGTCCGTTTAAAAAGGAGCCGGCATGGGGACGATATACCCGGAAGGAAAATACCGTTTACGCGCATGTTTTTAAGTGGCCATCCAGCAAAAAGCTGACGCTTACAGCACTGAAAAACAGAAAGGTACAGGGCGTTACGCTGCTTGGCAGTGACAGGACATTGAAATACACAGTAAAAAAAGGCAGGATCACCGTGACGCTGCCAAAGAAGGCACCGGATGCCTGTGATACCGTGATAGCCGTATTGTATCAGAATAAAAATTAAAAAAGACTATTTACAACAGGCAGAGCCTGTGGTACACTAAACAAGTTGCAAATGCCGTTGCTCAGAATACGGATACTCCAACCGTTTCTTAGTGACCGGCGTAAAAAGCAGTAGAAATACTGCATAGAAATAGGAGGATTATCATGATTAGTAAAGAAAAGAAAGCAGAAATCATCAAGACATATGGTCGTACACCAGAGGATACAGGATCACCTGAGGTACAGATCGCTATCTTAACAGCTCGTATTCAGGAACTGACAGAGCATTTAAAGGTAAATAAGAAAGATCATCATTCAAGACGTGGTCTTCTGAAAATGGTTGGTCAGAGACGTAATATGTTAGAGTACTTAAAGTCTAAGGATCTGGATGCATACCGTACACTGATCGAGAAGTTAGGTTTAAGAAAATAATTAATACCAATCGGTATAAAGCAGAGAACTGCTGCACCGGCAGATATCAATCGGCAGGTGCAGCAGTTCTTTTCTTTTGGCACGGCGGCATGATCGGTAGAAATTTATAACTTGCATGAAGCTGTTAGAAGTGTTATATTTAAGAAGATAGCGTAAAGTTTTCTTTTTGCGTGAAGCAGGCGGTCCGAGACTTCTGAAAAGTGTATCCGGGTGGGTATATTTTTCAGTTGTTTCGATGATCACCTGTGAGAATAAAGGTAAGCGGTCAGTTTGACCAGGAAAGGAGATATTCATGGCATATAAATCATTTTCCATGGAATTAGCCGGCAGAACATTAACAGTAGATGTCGGACGAGTAGCAAAGCAGGCAAATGGTGCAGCGCTGATGCATTACGGTGACACAACCGTTCTTTGTACAGCTACCGCATCAGAGAAGCCAAGAGAGGGAATCGATTTCTTCCCATTATCCGTAGAGTTTGAGGAGAAGATGTATTCGGTAGGTAAGATCCCGGGAGGCTTTAACAAGCGTGAGGGAAAGGCATCTGAGAATGCCGTTCTGACAGCGCGTGTCATCGACAGACCGATGCGTCCGTTATTCCCGAAGGATTACCGGAATGATTGTACATTAAATAACCTGGTGCTTTCTGTTGATACAGAGTGCCGTCCGGAACTGGTAGCAATGCTCGGCTCTGCGATTGCAACCAGCATTTCAGATATCCCGTTCTGCGGGCCATGTGCTACCACACAGATGGGTATGGTCGATGGAGAATTTATCGTAAACCCGAGTCAGGAAGTATGGGACAAGGGAGATCTTCGTCTGACGGTTGCATCTACCAGTGAAAAGGTCATCATGATCGAGGCTGGTGCCAATGAGATTCCGGATGACAAGATGATCGAGGCAATCTACAAATGCCATGAGGTCAACCAGACGATCATTGCATTCATCAATAAGATGGTAGAAGAAGTCGGTAAGCCAAAGCATGAATATACAAGCTGTGCGATTCCGGAAGAAATGTTCGAGGAAATGAAGAAGATCGTTCCTCCAGCAGAGATGGAAGAGGCAGTATTCTCAGATGACAAGCAGGTACGTGAGGAGAATATCCGTCAGGTGACAGAGAAACTGGAAGAAGCATTTGCTGAGAAAGAGGATTGGTTAGAGATTCTTGGTGAAGCAGTATATCAGTATCAGAAAAAGACAGTCCGTAAGATGATCCTGAAAGATCATAAACGTCCGGATGGCCGCGAGATCACACAGATCCGTCCACTGGCTGCAGAGGTAGACCTGATCCCTAGAGTGCATGGTTCTGCAATGTTTACACGTGGACAGACACAGATCTGTACGATCACCACATTGGCTCCTCTTTCTGAAAAGCAGAAGGTCGATGGTCTGGACCCAAATAAAACAGAAAAGAGATATATGCATCATTATAACTTCCCATCATACTCTGTTGGTGAAACAAAGCCTAGCCGTGGTCCGGGACGTCGTGAGATCGGTCATGGTGCATTGGCTGAGCGTGCATTGATTCCTGTACTGCCTAGTGAGGAAGAATTCCCATATGCGATCCGTACGGTATCCGAGACATTTGAGTCAAATGGTTCCACTTCCCAGGCAAGTATCTGTGCATCCACCATGTCT
>CAUCOL010000215.1 GCA_958444395.1 uncultured Lachnospiraceae bacterium | reverse complement strand
AGATCGCATATTTGTCTCTTCTGGCCTCCACCTTATATACAAGATCTGCTGCCGGTCTCTCTCCATAGATCAGCAGGATCTTCCACGGCTGGAAGATAATATTATAAAAATGAATAATGATCACATTCCAGATCGTAGAGATCACCATCTCCAACAGCATCCCAAGAAGCAGCCGCACCGGATTGACCAGGCGGAATGCGAGCAGGGAAATGACCATATATGCCACTGCATTGGTCAGAAACAGACTCAGATACTGTGACAGCATCACTTCTATCCGACGAAGCTGGCCGATCTTCAGCCCGCCATACATCGTTGAAAAGAAAAATAACAGCAGGGCATATAAGCCAACGATTGCATAATTACCCAGACGATAAAAGGTATACTGATACATCGTAGACGCATAGTAGAAATACCAGCTATATGCAAAGACGCCACTCATCAGGGCAATATTGATCAGAGAGGCAAAAAATAGTATGGTCTTTTTATAAGGATCGTAATTCTTCATGCAATTAACCGCACCTTTCACATTTCATTGTGTTTTTTCATAAGATTTTCCAGTCCCTGATCTTTAATATTCTCCAGGGAACGGAAAATGTGTTCATTGGCAAGCTTCTCGGCTTTCTGTTCGTCTTTATTCCGGACGGCATCCAGAATCGCTGTATGCTCCTGTGTCGCCAGTCCGGCACGTTCTTCTGAAGCCAGTGTATTCTTACGTACACGCTCCACATAATGATGATAATCTGCCAGAATGTGCTCCAGAATCTTGCTGCCACATGCCTCGTACAGTAATAAATGAAAACGATTGTCAAGCTCGAAGATCTGTTCCCAATGCTTTTTCTTAATGTGAAAGTCGCTCAGATATGTAATCTCTTCCAGCTCCTCCAGCTGTTCCTCTGTGATATGCTCACATGCCCATTTGGCACAAAGTCCCTCCAGATAAGAACGAATCACATATATATCGTATATATCCTTTGCCGTAATCCCATTCACATAGGCACCTTTATTCGGAATGATCGATACTAGTCCTTCCAGCTCCAACTGTCGTAATGCCTCTCGCACCGGGGTACGTGACACACCCATTTCCTTACTGATCGCTGCCTCACGCAGTTCATCCTTCTCGCTGTAATTTCCCGCCAGAATATCCTCACGGATCTTGTTAAAAACTCTTCCTCTTAAAGAATATCTATCTAAAAACTCTTTACTTCCGTTGTAATTGTCCATTTCTTCATAAACGACCTTTCCCTCAGATAACAATACTATATATTGTAGTCATTTGTTCTGGTATTGTCAATGAAATGTAGCAATGGTATAATATACCACAGGTCTGACGTATGCGTAACGCAGGTCTGGGATCAGGGCCGTACACCTGTGAACAATCTGCCGTCATCCTTATGATCAGCCTCTGTGGATATATGAGCCGTACATTATATACCCACAGAAAAAAACTGCAAGAATCCTTTTTCGGGAGCTTGCAGTTTTTTGTTTACCAAAACTTCCCACACCCTGAAGGAAGTTTAAAGCCCGGGCATCCTGTTTATCTTTTCTTTTTCTTTTTTCTCTGTGATTTTTTTGTATTTGCAGGTTTATCCGCTGTCTTTTCTGTAACTGTTGCTGCAGAGGATTCCGCCTTAACTGTAGTCTTTTCCTCTGCCTTTGGTGAGACTTTCGTCTCTTTCTTAGATGCCGCTGCTGCCGCAGGCTTTGGTGTCTCCTTTGCCTCCAGCTTCAGCTTATGATTGATACCCAGACCGATACCAAGCAACGTATAGAAGATTGGTGATAATGCCACACAAGAGTCATTCGTCAGACCTAAGATCAGATAACCGATCACGGATACAAAGATGCTGACTCCGATAAATGCACTATATGTACTATAATCATTCTTCCAGTAGATGGCCAGTGAACTGATCAGATACCATCCAAAGAATACCAGCAGTGCGATCAGTGAGATCACACCGGTCTGTACTCCGACCTGCAGATACATGCAGTGCGGCTTGGTAATAATCTCATTGACATGCCCGGAATTATACATACCGACCAGATCGTCATTTGGAAATGCAATAATAAAGGTGTCCGGTCCGCTTCCCAGGAAGAAATATTTCTTCAAAAGCGGAATCGTACGTGCCCAGATATATCCACGCATGTTGGCAAGACGATAATGTGACTCCAGATAAGGAATCTTATCACTGTCTTTGATCTTTGCCAGCTTCATCAATGCACTGGCACCACCCATACAGTAATACGTTGTATCATTCTCTTTCATCAGATTCGTGAAGTACCAGTTATTTCCTTCGATCACTACTATAAATCCGTTAAATGTATCCGAACGAGATGAACAAAATGTAAATGGGAACCGTGCATCATTGATCGTATAATTAACGCCGTCTTCATTCAGTGAAAACGGAACCTCTGCCCCGGTACCATCTGTCAGCTTAAATACATCATTTCCTGCCTCATCCTGCGTTACATGAAAGACCAGTGAATCCTCTTTCGTCGGATCCCCCTCCTGCGCCTGACGCTCTGCCGACTGATATACTACTGTGATATTGTCGTCATTTGTCTGAATCTCCTTCAGCGCATGATACTCTGTCTCTGTCTTAAACATGTTCATCAGACGATCTGTCAGAACATTTCCATTCATTGCATTGATGGCAAAGAATGCGGCAACCACAGCCACGATCGCTGCTGCCAGAATCTTCCAGTTCTTAATAAACACCTTGCGCATGCAGAGAAACATAATCACAAAAGAAACTGCCAGTGCTACGATACCGGCACGCGACTGTGATGCAAACAGGATCAACAGCATGGAGACGATCAATGCCGCATATCCCACACGATGCCATGCTTTCTTTACGGCAAAGATCAAAGCCGCCAGTACCGGAATCACCAGTGCTGCATAGAAACCGACATAGTTCGGATTATATAATGTCAGATACGGTCTGCCCAACTCAAAGTTAAAAGTCAGCGGACCACCATCGTAGCTAGACGGAGTCATCAGACTCTGTCCAAAGGACGTGCGGAAAAAGTCATGCTTGAACACCTGTGTCAGACCAAGTGCCGCCATCACTGTAATACCCGCTACAAACCAGTTCATCGTCCGCTTCAGGGCAGACTCTGTATGCATAATAAAAAATGTATAATACACCATGATGCCATAGCCGATCAACACCCATACGGATTCAAACTGCTCGTAGATTCCATGAAATGAAAAATAAGAATGCTTGGATGCAATCGCTGAAATCAGGGAAATCCCACAATATACCGCCATCGGGATCAGATTCTTGATCCAGATCGGCTTCTTTTCTTCCGCAAAAAATAAATAGACCATACAAAACAGCATGTAAACACAGGCTATAATGATCCAGACCATCTTGTAATACAGGAAGAAATCCACAGCCTCTGTATAACTGGTATACCACTCGAACTCTCCCAGATGCGTGTCATAGTCATGCATAAATGTGATCAGTGGAATGATCGCAAGCAGCGCAATGACCGGTGCTAACAGACCAAGTGAAAACTTAGGCTCCGGCTTCGACTTGGCACGTTTGTTTTGATAAGACATTTGTAACCTCCCGTTTGTTCTTACTTAAGCGCATGGCAGGCAGCAGAAGAAATCCTGCGTCCATACATAATGCGTCTTTTTATATTATACATGAAATTTAAGAATAGACAACCTTGCTATAGAAAAAAGTAGATGGTAAAATACTTTACAGAATAGAAACAAAGGGGCAATTCTGCCTTACCGATACCATTTTACAAGGAGTACTATTTTCATGGAGGAAAATCTACTATTTACAGACTGCAAAATAATATTAAAAGAGATCACCAAGCTGCTTTTCTCTGTCAAAAGCGGTCTGGACAGTGTTGCGATCACAGCCACACAGGATATCATCTCTCACTTAAGTACACTGATC
>CAUCOL010000214.1 GCA_958444395.1 uncultured Lachnospiraceae bacterium | reverse complement strand
AGGGGGATACACCCTATGACCTGATCTGCCTGGATATTATGATGCCGGCGCTCGATGGTTATCGCGCCCTGCAGCAGATGCGTCAGATCGAAGAAGAACATGGTATCCCAAAGGAAAAAGCAGCCAGAGTGATCATTACGACTGCGTTAAATGAAGGTGCAAATGTCAATCGTGCCTTTGATCTGGGGTGTGTTGCGTATGCAAGTAAACCGATCGACAAAGAGAAGTTCGAGGCGTCTCTCAGGGATCTGAAACTGATCTGAGAAACGCAGAAAGAGCCAAACGCGGTTTTTCTGCGCTTGGCTCAAAGTACGTTTTAGAGTATTTTCCGGATGCTATTCAAACAGACTTTTCTGTCCCGGTTCCCTTTTCTCTGTAAAGGTAAGCTCCGGTGTTTTGACACTGACACGGGTACCGGCCGGTACAGATTCTGTGATAAAGGCATTGCCGCCGATGACAGATCCCTTGCCGATCACGGTCTGGCCGCCCAGGATCGATGCGCTGGAGTAGATCGTAACATTGTCTTCAATCGTAGGATGACGCTTTACGTCTCGCAGCAGCTGACCGCTTCGTGTGGACAGAGCGCCGAGCGTAACACCCTGATAGATCTTGACATGATCGCCGATGATCGTTGTCTCACCGATCACGACACCGGTACCGTGGTCGATGAAGAAATATTCACCGATGACAGCTCCCGGGTTGATGTCGATTCCGGTGTGGCTGTGTGCATACTCGGACATGATACGTGGGATGAAAGGTACGTTTAACCGGTATAATTTATGCGCCATACGGTATACAAAGATGGCGAACAGTCCGGGATAGCAGAAAATGATCTCTTCCTTTGTCTTGGCAGCGGGATCACCATCAAATGCCGCCTGTACATCCTTTAATAAAAGACGCTGTGTTTCGCTCAGGGAAGAGAAAAACTGGGAGCAGATGCACTCGACCTGCTCGTCGATCTCTGATTCGACGGCTTCAAGGCGTGCCTGCTGCATCAGTGCTGCCTTGATCTGGGAAGACAGGGCATTGTGCAGCTGGATCAGATTATGTCCGACGAAATGGGCAGGGACGGTCGTGCCGAGATTTTCTTCTTCAAAATATCCCGGAAACATGATCTGGCGCAGTCCCATGATAATATGAATGATCGCTGTACGATCCGGCATGCGGTGTCCGGGCTTGACATAAAATAATTCTTCATTCTGGTAATTTGTTGTTATTTCTGATACGATATCCGTTAATTTTTTTTCTGAAAACATGAACCCTCCATTCTGCAGATCAGTACCTTCTGCAGGAAAACATATTCACAAACACATCTTTCATCATAACAGATTATGCGGGCAGACTCAAGAGGTGCACCCGGATCCCCAGAGAAATGCGGAAGATATATGGTGCGGCGCAAATCCCCTTTAGAAAGATTTTAGATTTTGTTGAGGGCATTTTAATTGACTTGATTTGACGTTTTAAGGTATAATTATTCATCTAAGGTGCTATGATGATGACTAAAAGTTATTTATAACTGCTTCGTTATTCAGATAGTCTGTCCGAAATGTGGGACAGATACAGAAAAGCATCATTAAAGAAGGAAAGGAAGGGAAAAAATGCAGGATAATTTTGAAAAGATGATGGGTGATTTTACACATAAATATAAAGATATCTGTGTGGAAAATAACTCAATTGATGGAAAGCTGTTTGCGGAATATGGGGTTAAGCGTGGACTGCGTGATAAGAACGGAAAAGGTGTTTTGTCCGGTATCACGAATATTTCACTGATCAAGGCGACAGAGCCGCAGGAAGATGGTTCTGTAAAGCCATGTGACGGTCAGTTATTTTACCGTGGATATAATATTTATGATCTGACAAATGGATTTCGTAAGGAGAAGCGTTTCGGTTTTGAAGAGACGGCATATCTTTTACTGTTTGGTAATCTTCCGACGAAGAAGGAATTGGATGAATTTACAGATGTTCTTGCAAAGAACAGACGTCTTCCAACGAATTTTGTGCGTGACGTTATCATGAAGGCGCCAAGTAAAGACATCATGAACTCCCTGACGAAGAGTGTGCTGACACTGGCGTCCTACGATGACAAGGTATCCGATCTGTCATTGGAGAATGTGCTGGCGCAGAGTTTGAAGCTGATCAGTGAGTTCCCGATGCTGGCGGTATATGGCTATCATGCATATAATCATTACGAATGTGATGAGAGTTTCTATATTCACCGTCCGGATGACAATCTGTCCGCAGCAGAGAATATACTGCGCATGCTGCGTCCGGATAAACAGTACACAAATCTGGAGGCACGTGTACTGGATCTGGCACTGGTGCTGCATATGGAGCATGGTGGTGGCAATAACTCTACATTTACGACACGTGTAGTCACCTCGGCAGGCTCTGATACATATTCTGTTATCGCGGCTGCTCTTTCTTCCCTGAAAGGACCAAAGCATGGTGGTGCGAACATCAAAGTCGTAGAGATGATGCAGGATATCAAGGAGCATGTATCTGATACGGCCGATGAAGAAGAGGTACGTGCTTATCTGAGGAAGATCCTTCATAAAGAAGCATTCGACAAGCGTGGTCTGATCTATGGTATGGGTCATGCGGTGTATTCTATTTCGGATCCGCGTGCGGTAGCATTTAAGAGTTTCGTAGAGATGCTGGCAAATGAGAAGCATCAGAAGAAAGAATTTGAACTGTATTCTATGATCGAGAAGATAGCTCCGGAAGTGATCGGTGAAGAGTGTGCGATCTATAAGGGCGTCAGCGCAAACGTAGATTTTTACAGTGGATTTGTCTATAAAATGCTTGGAATCCCTATGGAATTATTCACGCCGATCTTTGCGATGGCACGTATCGTAGGATGGAGTGCTCATCGTATGGAAGAGCTGATCAATGTTGACAAGATCATCCGTCCGGCATATCAGAGTATCATGGTTCCAAAGGTATACGAGTCGTTAAAGGACAGAAGTACACCGAAGATCGATGTACAGGAGCAGGAACGTTTGAAAATCTCTATGAAAGATGAAACGAGTTGTTAATAAACGAAATATAAGGCAGGACGCAGACCAGGGGCTGTTTGTAGCAGCTTCTGGTCTGTAGACTGCTATAAGAAATGGAGGTTAATATGTTTATAGGATGTCATTTATCATCCTCAAAAGGATTTGAGGCGATGGGAAAACAGGCATTGAAGCTGGGAGCAAACACCTTTGCTTTTTTTACAAGGAATCCACGGGGAGGTAAAGCAAAAGAAATCGATGCCGCAGATGCCGAAAAACTGTGTACACTTATGAAAGAGCATCAGTTTGGAAAGCTGGTTGCACATGCACCGTATACAATGAATCTGTGTGCTGCGAAAGAGGATATCCGGACTTTCTCGAAAAATATGCTGAAGGATGATATGAAGCGGATGGAGTATATTCCAGGTCAGTATTATAATTTTCATCCGGGTTCTCATGTGGGACAGGGGACACAGGAGGGTACCCGCCTGATCGTAGAGGCATTAAATGAAGCGCTGACACCGGAGCAGTCTACGGTTGTCCTTCTGGAGACAATGGCAGGAAAGGGCAGTGAGATGGGAAGAAATTTTCAGGAGCTGCGGACGATCCTGGATGGCGTGGAATGCTCTGACAAAATGGGTGTATGCCTGGATACCTGCCATGTCTGGGATGGTGGTTATGATATCGTATCCGGACTGGATCAGGTCCTGGAAGAGTTTGACCGCATCATTGGTCTGGATCGTCTGAAGGCGCTGCATGTCAATGACAGCATGAATGACCGTGACACACATAAAGATCGGCATGAGAAGATCGGAGAAGGCAAACTTGGCATCGAAACATTTCGTCATGTAGTAAACCATCCTATCTTAAAGAATCTGCCGATGATCCTGGAGACCCCGAACGATGATGCCGGCTATGCCAGAGAAATCGCATTGCTGCGCAGTCTGGAGGAGAACTGACACAAACCGCCATAATCCTATCTATCGGAAACTCCCC
>CAUCOL010000213.1 GCA_958444395.1 uncultured Lachnospiraceae bacterium | reverse complement strand
GGGTGTTCGGAAAGCAAGGATGCTCCAGTCACGTTAAATGTATACAGTCAGGTGGCGAACTATTCGGGAATGCAGAGTGGGTGGTTTGCAGACATTCTGCTTAAAAAATTTAATGTAAAATTGAATATAATACCAGATGCTCCTGAAACGTTTCAAACGAAAATGGAAAGTAAGGATATGGGTGATATCGTAGTCTGGGGAGATGAGGAACAGTATGCGAAGGCTGTCAAGGCAAAGCTTCTGTATGACTGGAATGATGATGATCTTCTGCAGAACTATGGAGCCTATATCAAAGATAATATGTCGGATGCGCTGCGGAAAAACAGCAAATGGACATCGAAGATAACAAATGGAACGTGTGATATAGTATATGGTTATGGATATAACGTGGCAAATTCATCCATGGATCATGAATCCTTTTTCTATACATGGGATACCCGATGGGATCTGTATAAGAAGCTGGGGTATCCGAAGATTAATGATCTGGAGGACTATGCCAGGATGCTGAAGAAAATGCAGAAGCTGGAACCAAAGGGAGAGGATGGCGAGAAAAAATATGCCTTTTCCCTGTGGCCGGACTGGGATAAGGACATGGTGATGTATGTCAAGGCGACTGCGACAGCCTATTACGGATATGATGAGATGGGAGTCGGTCTGTACGATGCAGAAACGGGGGATTATCATGATGCATTAGAAGAGAATGGTCCTTATCTGGAAATATTGAAGTTTTATAATCATCTGTACCGGGAAGGGCTGATCGATCCGGATTCTATGACACAGAATTATGCAAGGATGATTGAAAAGGTACAAAATGGTCGTACCTTAAGCTCTATTTTTAATTATACTGGTCAGTTGGCGTACAATTCGGATGAGCATAAAGCACAGGGGAAGATGATGTATTGTATGCGTCCGGAGGATGCCACCGTACTGGTATATGGAATGAATACGCAGGGTGGCAACAGGATCTGGTCGATTGGTGCACAGACAGAGTACCCGGAGCTTTGTATGAAGATCATTAATTATCTGTCTACGCCGGAGGGACGGCTGACAATTGAGTATGGACCAAAGGGGTCCTGCTGGTATTATGATAAAGACGGTTATACACATCTAACGAAGTTGGGCAGATCCTGTCATACAAATCCAAAGCAGAAAATGGGTGATGTGGCAAAGGGAACCTTTCAGGATGGTCAGTTGAAGATTAATAATACGACATGGGCACTGGATGCAGAAAATCCGGATTCGAATAGAGAGACGTTTAACTGTGATAACTGGCAGAGCATGCAGGAGAAACCGGACTCGTCGATTATGAAGGACTGGCAGGATACGACAGGCTGTATAGGAATTAATGATTATATGGAGGCGGGAAGATACCAGGTTGTACCGCGTGGCAATTATACAGCGAATACAAAGTCGGATGAATTAAGTACGACATGGAATCTGGTCACCAAGACGATCCGGGAGGGATCGTGGAATGCGATTTATGCGGCATCGGATCAGGAATATGAGAAGATCGTCTGTCAGATGCGGACAAAAGCGAAGGAATATGGATATGATACCTGTGTTGACTGGTCAGTGAATGAAGCTGCCCTGCGCAAACAGGCGGATGATATTCAGGAACAGGTAAGTGAATCGAACGATTCGTACCATACAAACTAAACATTGGACATGGATTCGTTATGGTGTGCAGTCAGTTCAGTTTATAAAAAATTAAGTTGCACTGTTACAGGCTTCGCTGTAAAGTATAGTAAGACAATAAAGAAGACAGTATGTGGGATTTCAGACGGCGTTATAGAGCACGGAGCAGAAATGAGGATAACGGCACATGGACCCATCCAGCGATAGCCGGCTGGTCTTTAGAAAACATTAGAAATGAGGAAAGAGTAATGAATTTTTTTAGCATAGACAGTCCATTATATAAATTTATGTCACGTCTTTTTGATATGTTCAAATTAAATCTGATGTGGCTGATCTTCAGTCTGCCGATTGTTACGATGGGTGCGGCAACAACGGCAGCATATACCGTGACGCTGAAGATGGTGGATGATGAAGAGGGATACATAGCGGCTCCTTTCTGGCAGGCGTTTAAGGAGAACTTTAAGAAAGGCTCGCTGGTTGGTATTATTCTGGAGTTTGCGGCATATGCGATCTATCTTGATTTTCAGTTATATCATGCGGCAAATAAATATAACACCATGTTTCTGATCGTTGGTGTGATTGCAGTATTTTTGTTATACATGCACATGATCTATGCATTTCCGCTACTGGCAAGATATGAAAATACGATCATTAATACATTGCGAAATTCCTATTCGATTGCAGCAAAGTACCTGGGAAGAACCGCCTTTCTGACAGTAATCCTTTTATTTGAAATCGTATTTTTCTTCTGGAACTGGAAGATGGCATTTCTGGGCGTCTTATTCTGTCCTGCTTGTCTGATGTTGACGATCAGTGGTTTCGCAAAGAATTTCTTTAGCCGGATCGAGTCAGAGAATGCGATGGTCGAGGAAGAACCAGAGGAATATACGGACGATGACGCAGAGGACGATGAGCTGGCTGGAAATATGGATGATGAGTCAGAGGAATAGTCTGTCAGAGAACTTGAGAAAATGCTGATAGAGCGTCAGGGCAACGCAAAAAAGATGGATGAAATAAAAAGTGAATGCAGTTTGATATAACAGGCATCTGTTTGTACATTTGTGCAGACGGATGCCTGTTGTTATGTATTGCATTATAAAAAAAGATGTGCTATACTTCCATTCGTTGTTATGTCCATAAAAACAAGGTCTATCAGGGCATACCGCCGATTTCCGGCGTAAAATGAATCGAGTGTTCGAGACCTTCCACTCGTAAAACAAAACTAAAGGAGACAATATTATCATGAAAAACAACAAGATTCTATTCATCACGCAGGCAGCGATGATCGCTGCAATCTATTTTGTAGTTACTTATTTTGTAAGTGCATTTAATCTAGCTTCCGGACAGATTCAGATCCGTATCTCAGAAGCACTCACGATCCTGCCTTATTTTACACCGGCAGCTGTACCGGGACTGTTTATTGGTTGTCTGCTCAGCAACATACTGACCGGCTGTATATTACCGGATGTTATTGGTGGCAGCCTTGCAACATTGCTGGCAGCTATGACTACGTACGCACTCAGAAGGCATAAGAGACTGGTTACGATCCCTCCGGTCGTGTTTAATATGCTGATCGTGCCATTTGTACTCCGTTATGGCTATGGATTACCGTTTTTATTCAAAGGTGTGGATATTTCGATTCCATTTTATATGTTGACGGTGGGTGCAGGTGAAGTAATCTCCTGCTGCATTCTAGGTAATATTTTATTAAAGGTGCTGACACCATATCGCGAAATTATCTTCCATACAGAGCCATCCGGTGATGCAGAGAATACCATTTACGAGAAATAATTTTAAAGGAAAAATGCGCATCCGGGGATTTCTGGAGTATAAAAGACCGGTGTGTGAAAAATCAATACTGTCGAATAAAAGCAAGACCTATTGTGGCAATATTATCCACAATAGGTCTTTAGTGTTTCATCCATTGAAAAATACTTCTTACATTTTTTATAGGCATTACCCCATTCGACCATAGAGTTGAGAATAGGTTTCAAAGTAAGTCCAAGTTCGCCGAGACTATATTCAACTCTGGGTGGAACTTCCGGGTAAACAGTACGTATAACGAGTCCGTCATTTTCCATAGAGCGTAAACTGTCAGTAAGAACTTTCTGGCTGATTCCTTCGAGATTTTTTTCAGCTCATTAAATCGCCAGTGGCGTTGTAGCAGATTTCGGATGATGAGCAATTTCCGTTTGCTGCCGATGAGGGCAACTGTGGTTGCAACGGGACATTCCGGTAGTTCTTCTTTTGTCAGCATGAGATCCTATCCTTCATCTGGACTTCTGGAAACTGATGGTATTGTTAAAATTAAAAAAGATACTATTTACATTAATGGGAAATCCATTTCATTTGAATGATCAAATCTGCAGAATGT
>CAUCOL010000212.1 GCA_958444395.1 uncultured Lachnospiraceae bacterium | reverse complement strand
ATCAGTATCATGCCCACCACCAGATAGGCAAAAAACATTTTCTGTTTTTGTGCTGTTTTACAACGTTTCAGATACTGTTCCAATGCTTCAGGCTGCTTTCCGTTATTTTCCTTTTATTGTATTACTTTCTGCCTATTTTTATTCATCCTGCTTTACAGTCTTCCGGCTGTCCGTTATTCGTTTGTTCCCGCTGTATCATCCGTGTTGCCGGTCGTGTCATTTGCAGTATCATCTGTGGCATCGGCTGTATCACCTTCGGTGTTATCTATAGCACGATCGGTTGATGCATCCGTTGCTGTCGGTTCTGCGGCAGTACCGGATATCCCTGTATCATTCGTATTACCATCTGCATTTTCCCCGGCTGTCTTATAATTTCCGCTGACATATCCACCATCCGGTGCTTCCAGGATAGAATTTCCGTTTTTGGTAGAAGGCAGTTTCAGCTTAGAAGAAGTCTTACCGCTGTCCTGTCCGTCTTCAGAGGAAGACGCCGTATCCTTCTGGCTTTTTGCCAGCTTCTTATCCGGATAGATTCCAAGCAGCGGCAATACATCTTTTAACAGACTGCTTGTAAATTCTGTCGCATATGTGCTGTGTGCCTGATCCTCTACATTCGGCTCATCAATGACTACGTAAACCACTAACTCCGGATCATCCGCCGGTACACAGCCCATAAAAGAAACCAGATAATTCTTGTGATCACGTCCTGCCTTTTCGGCTGTACCTGTCTTTCCGGCAACCTTATATCCCCTGACTTTGGCAGGATTTGCCGTACCCTCTTCTACCGTTGCATACAGATCCTTTCTGAGCTGTCTGCTTGTCTTCTCTGTGATCACCTTGCTTTCCAATACTTTATTATTGGATCGGATGACTGCACCGGATTCGGAGATCACTTCATCCACTACATGCGGCTGATAATAATTTCCTCCGTTGACTATCGCCGAAAACGCAGCTGCCATCTGAATCATTGTCACAGACTGGCTCTGCCCGAAACTGGAGGTCGCCAGTTCCGTTTCATGCATCGTCTCACTGTTAAAGATCGTGCCGGTCGCTTCACCCGGCAGATCGATTCCTGTCTTTCTGCCAAAGCCAAACTGGTTGACATAATCGAGGAATTTTGTTTTTCCCAATGCAGCTCCTAACTGCATCAATACATCATTACAGGATACCATCAGTGAGTTTTTCACGGTAATGCTGCCATGACCGCCCGCCGAATATGCCACACATTTGATATAACGGTCTGCCACCTGCTGACCGCCATCGCAGGTATAATATCTGCCATTATTTGTCACACCCTCATCCAGGCAGGCAGCGATCGTGATCGGCTTAAAAGTAGAACCCGGTTCATAAGCATCACTGATACAATAGTTTCTCCATAAGGCATTCAACGCATTCAGCTGATCCTCCTGCGACATGCTGTTTAATTCTTCCTTCGTATAAATTCCCGTCAGATCCCTCGGATTATTCAGGTCATATACCGGATCCGATCCCATCGCATAGATCGCACCATTCTTCGGATTCATCAGGATACAGCCGATATTTTTTGCACCGGTCTCACTCATAAATTTTTCGATATGCTGTTCCATGATTCCCTGCACATTGACATCAATCGTCGATTTCACCGTATATCCATTGGTAGCCGCTTTTACGGTCTGTACCAGATTCAGTTCCGAATCATAGTAACCATATCTTCTGCCATACGTACCGTTTAATTCTTTATTGTACTGATTTTCAATTCCCCAGGTACCGGTATCCTTATCGGCGCAGAATCCGATCACATCACAGGCAACGGTCGAGTACGGATAGGTTCTTTTATATTCCTCTTCAAACCACACACCTTTGATATTTTCATCCTTTTCTTCCAGTGCCTGGAATTTTTTCACCTGATTCTCTTCCAGTGCCTTATAATCCTTCATCTGATAATATCGTGAGGTAGGATTTGCCTTCAAAATCTTACGCAGCGTTCCCTCATCAACGCCAAAAGCACGCTCCAGCGCACTCACCGTAGCTTCCGTATACTCTGTTTTGCTCCGGATCTCCTTCGGATCAAGCAGCAGATTATATACCTTATGGCTGGTCGCCAGTTTGTTTCCGTTTCTGTCAACGATATCGCCCCTTTTAAACGGAATGGCATTGCTGACATAACTTTGCTGGGACAACATTTTCTTCTGATATGCATCACCCTTTGTTTTATTCAAATAAAGAATCTGACCCGCCAGACCAATACAGCATAAAATAGCAGCACCAAATACAATCAGAGTACGAAGTCTCATTGCACGGGTGCCTAATTTTACCCGGTATCTTGTATCAATTGCTTTTCTACTCATGGATATCCTCAATCTTTCTTTGTGAAAACGTCGCAATTCCCGTTGGCTTCGCACTGCATTACGAGCTTTTTCCTATGTACTATAAAAGGGCAAAACTAGCGTTTTGCCCTCCAAGAATTGCGTCACAATTCTCGTTGAAATGTTCTATTTTTTTGCATCCGGTATGTCTGCATACTGCTTTACCATATCGCTCTTTTTATTCTTATACTGATATACCTGATTATCTACCGCCTGAACCATCCCCAGTTCACCGGTTGCAATCTCATATACCTCTGCCAAGTCTACCGAATCCGTGATCTTCTGATAGGTTTCCTGATTCGACTCCTTCATATCTGCAATCTGGCTCTGCAGTGTCACTGCTTCTTTTTTCATTTTGGTCAATGTGTTCTGACTCTGCAGATAGAAAAAGCAAAATACCAGAGTCACTACAACTGCTGAAAACAGAAACAAAAAGGATACGCCACTGATCGACGTCATACGTACCGGCTTTGGCTGTGGACGTCTTCTTCTCTGTGGTGCCCGGCGATATCTGCGTTCCGGCAGCTCCTGCAGCTGTCTTGCCGTATTATCATGCATATACGCCTGCGAACGGCGTGTCTGCGCTGTCCGGTATCCATCATTTCCCGCATAACGCGCTGCACCGGAGCGTCGATCATAAGAATTGTCTGCTGCCATACTTCCCCTCTTTTCTGTGGTTTTACCCACCAAAATGTCATTTTATGTTAAGTTTCCTTACTGTTCCTGACGGTGCCCGTATCGCACCGTCGCACCTATTCAACAAACCACGGATCCCCCAATCCGCATGAATTTGTCGTGCCGTATTGCCGGCTCTATCTATGTTCAAATATCCGAAGTTTAGCACTTTTTGATCGGGGATTTGTTTCCATCTCCTCGTCGGAAGGCAACATCGGTTTCCTCGTAACCACTCGTCCTTTTGTTTTCTTTCCACAAACACACACCGGAAAGTTCGGTGGACATGTACATGGATTCTCTGCTTCTCTGAATGCATTTTTCACAATACGATCCTCCAGGGAATGGAATGTGATAATACAAAATCTTCCACCCGGATTCAACAGATCGATCATATCCTGAATGTTTTGTTCCAATACGCTCAGTTCCTGGTTCACTTCGATACGGATTGCCTGAAACGTCCGTTTAGCAGGATGTCCACCCTGCTTTCTGACCTTCATCGGAATCGCCTGACTGATGATCTCTGCCAGCCGCCCGGTCGTCTGTATCGGTTCCTTTGCCCGTTCCATCACAATGTGTTTGGCAATATTTTTGGCAAATTTGTCTTCACCATACTTGCGGATCAGATGAAACAGTTCCATCTCGGTATATTCGTTGACAACCGTTGCAGCAGTAATCTCCTGCCGGTCATCCATCCGCATATCCAGCGGTGCGTCCTCCCGATAGGAAAATCCCCTCTCGGCAGTATCCAGCTGAAAGGATGAAACACCCAGATCCAGCGTAATGCCATCGACCTTTTCGATCCCCAGCTCATGCAGTACATTGACCATATCCGAATAATTGCTTCGTACGATCTGTACCTTATCTCCATATGGTGCTAACCGTCTGGTACTGGCTGCAATCGCATCTGCATCCTGATCGATGCCGATAAACCTGCCGCCTTCTGCAAGCCGCTCACAAACATGACTGGCATGTCCTGCGCCTCCCAAAGTGCCATCTACATA
>CAUCOL010000211.1 GCA_958444395.1 uncultured Lachnospiraceae bacterium | reverse complement strand
GCCCTGCCTCCCACATCACGGATCCGTGCCGTGACTGCCTTACTGTCAAACGGCTTGAGGATATAATAGGCTGCTCCCAGTGCAAATGCATTTTCTGTTACATTTTCCTGACTGACAGCAGACACTACAATAATCTGCGGCCGTTGCGCCTGCGGCAGCTTCTGCAGCTGTTCCATCACACCAAGTCCGTCCATTTTCGGCATGATCAGATCGAGCAGAACCACTTCCGGCTGCAGTATACGTATCAGCCGCAATGCTTCTTCCCCGTCTGAAGCACTTCCCACTACTTCCATGTCTTCTTCTCTGCGTACGGCTTCCTTTAGTATACTAATGATTCTTTTGTTGTCATCTACTACTAACACCTTGATTCGATCCATTCCACTATCCATGCCTTTCTTCTATATCAGAATCAGCCGGATCATTCCCCCACCGCAGCTTCACATTCCCATTCTGATTCCTTTCTATCAGTATATGGGCAGCCAAAGACCTCTGCAATGTCAAAGCCGCATCACTTTTCGACAGGATAATGTTTGTTTCCTTATCACACAGCGTATTACAACATATTCTCTATAAAGGTTGCATAACCTCTCGTCACATCTTTTACAAAAACATGGGTTACTGCGCCGATACATTTGCCATTTTGCAATAATGGTGCTCCGCTCATCCCCTGTATGATCCCCCCTGCCTCTTTCAACAGGGCCGGATCCGTCACATGGATCTCCATTCCCTTATTGTCCGAAGAGGACGGATGAATCTTCTCGATCTCTACTTCATATTCTTTCACGGTATCTCCAAGCTGGCAGCGGATCGAGGCTTTTCCTTCTTTTACCTCCTGCCTGCGTCCCAGTGCAACAGCTTTGGATGCATCATACTGCCACGCCTTCTTTGTAATCTTTCCTGTGATCCCAAGCTGTGTATTCGATCCGATCGTCCCCAGCCGTTTCTGCTCTCCCAGCTGTACACTTCCGGTCAGCTCGCCGGGTGATCCGGGTTCACCGTAAACCACATGGTCTATCATCGCAGGGTAAAGCCCTCCATTCTGCAGCCGGATCAAAAGACCCGTATCTGCATCTGTAATGCCATGTCCCAATGCCGCGAACTCATTTTTCTCGGTTACAAAGGTCAGCGTCCCGATTCCTTCTGTATCCTCCCGCAGCCATGCTCCGATCTGATACACACCATTTTGGGACAAAACCGGTTCGATCCGTATCCGGAAATGATTGTTCCCCCGGGTGACAGACAAGATGGTATGCTCCCCCTTCTGCTTCTGGATCAGTGCTGCGATATCCTGAATCGTTGCGACTCTTGTCCCGTCTACCGCTGTAATATAGTCACCGGTCTGTAATATCTGACGTGCCGGTGTCCTCTCTTTGCCATCCTTTCCCTCCACGACACCGGTTCCCAACACCATGACACCCTTTGCATGCACATACAGACCGACCGCTCTGCCTACCGGCATCACCCTTGCCTGATCCATGACATCAAACCGGATCGTCTTATAATGAAACACGCCAAAAAGACGTACTTCTGCCTGAAAGCTGCCGGTTTCTTTTGCCTGCATCTGTATCGGTCCTGTCAGATCGCAGCGTATGCTGCCATCTTTTTTCACCGCTTTTGATACATGTACCGATGATTCCTTCGCTTCCTGCTCATCGAACGTGATCCGTGCGAAGGGCATCGCAAGATCCAGCTTCTCCTTCTGTCCGGTGTATAGAATAATGTGATCCGGCAATGCCTGTGCGATCCATCTGTATCCGGTGTCCAATAAAAGCAATAATGTAACAGACAGGCAGATCCATAATATCTGCCTGTACCTTTTTTCCTGCCTTTTATTCAGATTGATCGTCCGATTTCTTCGCATGCCGTCTCCGCCTTTCCCTTTCTTACTACTAATAGTAAAAGTATGGAACAAAGCGTTTTATTTTATTCGTTCCGATCAGCATGCTTTGACAGCCAGAAAGATTACGGTGTCAATTTTTTCTTTTTTAGCTGTGCTGCCATCTGCTGCATCTCTGCCGCACTCTCCCGGACCGAATCTGTTATCGTCACGCCACCCAGAATCCTAGCCAGTTCCTCCACCGACTCATCAGCAGACAGCTTCCGGATCCTGGTGCTTGTATGACTGTTTTCACTCGCTTTCTCGATCAGATAATGCGCATCTGCCATCGCAGCAATCTGTGCAAGATGCGAAATACAGATCACCTGATGTGTCTTTCCGATATAAGACATCTTCTCTGCAACCATCTGAGCCGTTCTTCCGCTGATCCCCACATCAATCTCATCAAAGATCAGCGTCGGAATCTCATCATGCTGTGCCAGTACTGCCTTCACCGCCAGCATGATACGTGATAATTCACCACCGGACGCAGCCTCTCCCAAAGGACGCAGATCCATCCCCGGATTGGTCGAAAGCATAAACTCCACTTCATCCTGTCCATGCGCCGTAAAATGCTCCAGCGGACGAATCGCGATCGTAAACTGTACCTGTAGAAAATTCAATTCCTGCAGTGCCCGGATGATCTCCTGTTCCAGACGAACCGCTGCTTTTTTGCGGATCACGGAAATCTTTCCGGCTGTCTTGCGCATTGCTTCCTGCTTCTGTGTGATGGCTTTCTCCAGCTGCTCACGATATGCCTGGTACTCCTGGTATTTCCGCAGCTTTTCCTCCAGCCTGTCCGCATAATCCTGTATCTGCTCCACGGTATTGCCGTATTTTGCCTGAAGAGACCGCACCAGATCCAGTCTCTTCTCTACCTCGTCGAGCTGACGGTCATCCATCTCAAAGGAATCCATGTAACCGGAGATGTCCCGGTTAAAATCGTTCAGCAGCGCATCAATCTCTGATAGCTGGTCTGCATATGTCTCCATGTCCGGATCCGTCTCTGCCAGATGACGCATTACACGCAGGCTGTGATCCAGTATCTCCGAAGCGGTACTGCTCCCCTGACCGGTCAATGCATAGACCTCCCCGAGTCCCTGTGCGATCGCAGCTGCATTGGACAATTTCCGATACTGCTGCTCCAGCATTTCTTCTTCTCCCGGCTGTATCTGTGCCTCACGGATCTCCTCCAGCTCATATTCCATAAAAGAAATCTCACGCAGCCGCTCTTCTTCCGGTATCTGTCCGCTGCTCCAGTCTTCCTGCAGCTGCTGATACTCCCGGTACAGTGCCGCCATCGTATCCGTCAGATCCCCCAGTTCTTCTTTCGCATACCCGTCCACGATCTCACGATGCTTTGCTATGTGTAATAAAGACTGCTGTTCATTCTGTCCATGAATATCGATCAGCATGTCTGCAATCTGCCGGATCATCGACAGCGTAACACTCTCTCCATTCACACGATTCACACTGCGGCTGGCAGTGATCTTGCGTGATATAATGATCTCATCGCCCTCCGGTGTGATCCCCATCTCTTCTAACTGCTCTCTCTGCGCCTCGCGGTCAATCTGAAACGTCAGTTCCACCAGTGCATATTCAGCCCCTTTTCGTATAATATCCCTGGAGCTTTTCTGTCCCAGTGCCAGATTGATCGAACCAATGATAATTGACTTTCCGGCACCTGTTTCTCCCGTCAGTACATTCATTTTGTCTGAAAAATCCACTTCGATCTCATCAATGATCGCCAGATTCTTCACGTGTAAATTTAACAGCAAGATATTCTCCTTTCTCTCCATCTGCCAAAAGCATCCCCTGTTTTTATTATACAAAAAACGTCTGTTCAAATCAATAATCGAACAGACGTTTTCTTTTTTTATTTTGGTTCAGAATCCTCTGTTGACTGCACTGGGCAGTTACGCTTCCGAAGACTCATTCCACTATCTCTTTTTTAATGCTGTGATCTTCACCCTGCAGCCCATCTTACAGCCATCTACATATGCATAAATGTATGTCGTGCCTTTTCCTCTGCCGGTTACCTTTCCGGTATTATCAACAGAAGCAACACGGGCATTAGAGGAATACCATGTGACGGTATTCGTCGTTCCGTTGACCCATAACGTCTCTGTGTCATACTGACGCATGGTCAGG
>CAUCOL010000210.1 GCA_958444395.1 uncultured Lachnospiraceae bacterium | reverse complement strand
CTGGATATCTGATCATTATGTTATGGGAGCAGATGTAGCACCCTATGACTTCATTTTTATACTATTTTTTTAGAAAGGAACCATCCTTATCATGAAAGAAAACGATCCATCTATTATACAACTGGATTTTTCAGAAGAAATGAAAAACTCCTACCGTGACTATGCTGTCAGCGTAATCATTTCCCGTGCCCTGCCGGATATCCGTGATGGTTTAAAGCCGGTACAGCGCCGTATCCTGTATGCGATGAACGAACTGGGACTCGCACCGGATAAACCACATCGAAAAAGTGCACGTATCGTCGGTGATACAATGGGTAAATACCATCCGCACGGCGACAGTTCTATCTATGATGCATTGGTACATATGACGGAAGATTATTCCTTGTCGATCCCATTGGTAGACGGTCATGGAAACTTTGGCTCCATCGACGGCGACAGTGCCGCTGCGATGCGATATACCGAAGCCAGACTCTCTGCCGGTGCCATGACGATGTTAGATAATCTCGATAAGGGACTGGTTCCTTTCGGTCCGAACTTCGATGAAAGTGAGAAAGAACCGCTGGTACTGCCGGCGACTCTGCCTAATCTGCTTTTAAATGGAACGACCGGTATCGCTGTCGGTATGGCAACAAATATCCCACCGCACAATCCCACCGAAGTGATCGACGGTATCATCGCCTATATGGACGATCCTTATATGACCACCTACGAATTGATGAAATATATCAAAGGACCGGATTTTCCGACCGGAGCGATCATTACGAATGCGGATGATATCCGTGCAATCTACGAAACCGGGGAAGGGAAATTAAAGATCCGTGCCAAAACAGAGATTGAAGACAGTGACTATGGCCGTAAAAATATCGTCATCACAGAGATTCCATATACTGTCGCAGGCAATAAACAGAAGCTGCTGGAATCCCTTGTTACTCTGACCAAAGAAAAGACTTTCGATGAGATCTATGATGTACGTGATGAATCTTCCAAAGAGGGCATCCGTCTTGTCATCGAGGTAAAAAAAGACCGCAATGTACAAAATCTCCTGAATGGTCTGTATAAAAAAACGGCAATGGAAGATACCTACGGTGTGAACTTTCTGGCAGTAAAGGATAATCAGCCGTTTACATTCACATTAAAGGGAATATTAGACGAATTTATTCACTTTCAGGAGGAACTGTACACCAAAGAATACGAACATCTGCTGCAGAAAGCCAGAGACCGTCAGGAAATCGTCGAAGGTCTGATCAAGGCAACCGATGTCATCGACCTGATCATTGAGATCCTGCGTGGCAGCCAGTCCGTCCGGCAGGCAAAGGGCTGTCTGATCTATGGTGACACAACGGATATTCAGTTCAAATCTGCTGCCTCCGAGGCACAGGCGGCTACCCTTCAGTTTACAGAGCGGCAGGCGGATGCGATCCTTTCCATGCCTCTGAGTAAGCTGATCGGACTGGAGCTGTTAAAGCTGCATCAGGAAAATGACCAGTTAGCTTTCAACATTGATGAATATACAGCGATCCTGGGAGATATCTGCAAACTGCATCAGGTCATCAAGAAACGCCTGAAGACATATCAGAAGCAGTTTGGACGCCCAAGAAGAACCCAGCTTGACAACTTAACCGGACAAAACTATGTCGAAGTGATCAAAGAAGAAGAAATCTACGTACTGGTCGACCGCTTTGGATATACCAAGTCGATCGACAGTGCAAGCTATAACCGTATTGCTCCGGAAACGCTGCAGGAATATACACACATTGTCACACTGAAGAATACAGACAAACTCTGCATCTTTACCAATGCAGGCAATATGTATCAGGTAAAGGCGATGAATATTCCAAAGGGAAAGGCAAAGGATAAAGGAACACTGATCCACACACTCTGTAAAATGGATCATGATGAGGACGCCCTGCTTTTCATCTCCTTTGAAGAGCTTTTCAACGCCGGTTTACTGTTTGTCACCAAAAAAGGCTTTATTAAACAGGTGTCCGGTATCGAGTTTGAGACGAACCGCTCTATGGTATCTGCCTCTAAGCTGGATGAAAACGATGAACTTGCTGCCGTCTGCCCGGTTACGACAGAGGACACACTGGCAGCGGACCGCAAGGTGATCCTGATCACCGCCAAAGGACTTTCTCTGGGCTTTGCCCTGGCAGAAGTCAACGAATATAAAAAGACAAGCCGTGGCGTCAAAGGAATCACGCTGACCGGTGACGACACTGTCAGCCACGCTGCCATCGTAACCACCGATACCGAACAGATGCTGTTTGATGGCAAATCCTATAATGTAAAAAAGATCAAACAAAGAAAGCGCGCCGACAAGCCGCAGAAAGCACAGATTCTTATCAAATAACAGTCCGTGCATTGAAACGATCATAGTGTCGAACGTATCTCTATGGCATTGCCTCCCACTGTCATAGAAATGCTTTTTTACGTATTACACTATACTTTTCAAAGAATTTATCTTATAATGAAGATCGCGGGTAACCGTGTAATATTGCAAATAATAGGTCAGGGAGGCTGAATGGCTGTCAGAAAGGTACGGCACTGTTCAGTCAACAGGTATGAAGATTTTAAGACGAGGAAACAAGGAATGTTAAAAAATGTTATGGCGGAATATCGTCAACGATATCGGTTTGTATTATATATTTTTATATTACTTACCTTCGTTACGCTATTCTTTATGTATTACCAGATTCATGGTATCAACCGCAATGAGCAGCGTGCCCGGAAGATTTTATCCTCCATTGATAATGACAAGGATATATCGTATATTTCACTGGAACAGCTGCAGTCGCTTACGAAGCTGACACATCTAAAAAACTCGACAAAAGCTAAGATCTATCATCTGATGGCGAGTGTATCCTATCTGTCAAATGACAAAACGATGTATAATGAATACACCGCCTATGCGCTGTATTATTATCAGAAAGCAGGAATGACCGAAGAGATTGCCTATATCTACACGGATTACCTCGGACGTCTGTATGAAAATTCTGGATTTGATGCGGCAAAACAGCTGCTGGACGATCTGGCACAGATTCAGCCGGTTGATCAGCTCCAGAATAAGATCACGATCGTGAAATATTATCTGGACTATGCGGATGTTCAGGAAATGCGTGGCGAATATGCTTCTGCACAGGACATGCTGGACAAAGCAAAAGAAAGCCTGAAAGCCATTGAAGAGGATAAATATTATCTGGTGCATCTGGCAAAGCACGATCTTTTGTCTGTCCGCCTGCAGCTGCTGCAGGGCAATGTAAAAAAAGCCAATTCTATCTTATCCAATTATAATGAAGCCGATACCATGCGGCTTCCAAGTGGCAATCAGACGGTTTTTTGTGATTTTACACTGCCTTACTATGAATTAAGAGCAAAGATCCTGTTGGCTCAGAATGATCCAAAGGAAGCCTGCAGATATGCAGATCTGTATCTGAAAAACTGCGCAGACAGTAATTTTTATATGATGCAGTACCGCATGCTGGTCTACCTTTTAGAACACATAGAGTCTCTGACAAAGGATCAGATTGCCAAATATCAGAAGCAGTTTTTAACGGTCTCACAGAGCAATCTGCAGCATCTTTCCGGTGAATATTGTGATGCCCTTCTGAATAATATCAAGCAGGCTCCTAATATCCTGAAGATCAAGGACAGCCAGCATAAAACAAAGATTATCAGACGTTCTGTCATTGTACTGTTTTTATATGGTGCCTTTATTCTGTTTATGATCGGTATCTTTATCACACTGTATCTGCGCACAGATGCCGTAACACATCTGCGCGTACGTGCTTCCTATGAGAAGAAACGAAATTATCTTGAACGGCGTCATATCCCATACTATCTGCTGGTTATGGATATCAATCATTTCCATGAGATCAATGATATGTGTGGCAAGCAGGCAGGTGACCGGATCATGCTCCAGTTTGGCAACATATTAAAAGCCTCCATTTCCGATAAGGATATGGCCTATCGTTATGGAGGCGTGGAATTCTGCGTAATCTTACGATCCGCTTCCAAAGAGTATGCTGCTTCTGTCTTCCAGACGATCTGCAGCCAGATTCAATTATGTGACTGGCGTGAAATCGTACCGGACTTGGAAGTGCCCGTCTCCATC
>CAUCOL010000209.1 GCA_958444395.1 uncultured Lachnospiraceae bacterium | reverse complement strand
AAAAAGTTGAAAAGTAACTGGATCGCATACAAAGTAAGAGCTTTGTTATGCGATCCTTTTTGGTATACCAGATAAGAAGCAATCCCCATCAGGATAAACAGGATCGTCCATACGACCGGAAAAAGCCAGGTTGGAGGAGAAAGCGGCGGCTGTTTTAACGCTTCAAAAGCTTTCATGCCATCCTTTGTCAGCCAAGCGGACAGACCGCCTACTGCCAGTGGAAGCGCAATGGCAGGGATTAGATTTTTCTTCGCTGTATTCATAGAAATCTCCCTTCTGCAGACGATTTGCATGTAAGAAATCGTGAGCAAAACATAAAATTTTACTTTGTGATCAGGGCTGCTTTGTGACGTCTGCAGCACAAACAGCCGGCTATTACTTGGATTGGTCTGTGGAAAATACAGCATCGGCAGTATTTTTATATGAATCTTCATTGTATACAGTCGTCAACCGGTTGTGGAAAAATTATCTGCAGAGCAGACAAAGCCTTGTTGACGGCGAAAGCTTTATTCTTATACAGTATATGATGAAAAAAGATAACTATACATTGGTAATGGTAAAGAATGATAGATTGGCAGAAAAAGGCAGACGATAAGAAGGGCGAGTGATTTCTCAAATCATATCGACAACCCTCTCCGTATGTGATACACTTTTACCATACAAAACAACGACAACAGAGGTGATATACAACAATGATAACAATAATAGACTATGATGCTGGAAATCTGAGAAGTGTTGAAAAGGCACTGATCTATTTGAAGCAGGAATGTATAGTGACAAGAGAGGCAGAGCAGATTCTTCAGGCAGATAAAGTGATCCTGCCGGGGGTAGGAGCTTTTGGAGAAGCAATGGAGAAGCTGCATCATTATGGACTGGTAGATGTGATTCGTCAGGTAGCACAGAAAGGAACACCGATCTTGGGAATCTGTCTCGGGCTGCAGCTGATGTTTCGCAGTAGTGAAGAGTCTCCGGGGGTGGAAGGGCTTGGCATATTGGATGGAGAGATCGTAGCGATCCCGCCGGCAGAGGGCTTTAAGATTCCACATATGGGATGGAATTCGATCCATATCAAACCGGGTGCCAGATTATTTAAAGGAATCCGACAGGATGATTATGTATACTTTGTACATTCTTTTTATTTGAAAGCAGAGCATGAGGAAGATGTGGCGGCAGTGACAGATTACATCGTACCGATTCATGCATCCGTAGAACATGGAAATATTTTTGCCTGTCAGTTTCATCCGGAGAAAAGCGGAGATACCGGTTTACAGATCTTGAAGAATTTTTGTGAACTATAGACGGATTAGAAAGATTTCTCATACGGCTATTTGCTTCTGAGCGAAGGCAAATAGTCATGCTGGCAGAAGAAAAACCACTTATGCGAATTTTTCTTCGCCTCTTCGCAATAAGTCGCTCAGAAATGAGGAAGAGTATGTTTACGAAAAGAGTAATTCCCTGTTTGGATGTACATAATGGAAGAGTGGTAAAGGGTGTGAATTTTGTGAACCTGCGGGATGCCGGAGATCCGGTGGAAGTAGGTGCAGCTTATGGAAGAGAGGGAGCCGATGAACTGGTGTTTCTTGACATTACAGCGTCCTCTGATGCCAGAGCGACGAAGGTAGAGATGGTACGTCGTGTGGCAGAGACGGTGTTCATTCCATTTACCGTAGGTGGCGGCATTCGTACGGTAGACGATTTTAAGGTGATCTTACGGGAGGGTGCCGACAAGGTTGCCGTTAATTCTGCAGCCATCATGAATCCGGAACTGATCTCAGAAGCTGCATTAAAGTTTGGAAGCCAGTGTGTTGTCGTTGCTATCGATGCAAAACGCAGAGAGGACGGAAGTGGCTGGAATATCTATAAAAACGGTGGTCGCGTGGATATGGGGATCGATGCGGTAGAATGGGCGATGAAAGCAGCAAAGCTGGGAGCCGGAGAGATTCTTCTTACCAGCATGGATTGTGATGGTACGAAGAATGGATATGATAATGAACTGACCAGAACCGTGTCAGAGAATGTATCTATTCCGGTGATTGCTTCCGGTGGTGCCGGCAAGCTGGAGCATTTTAAGGACGCATTTACCGAAGGTAAGGCAGAAGCAGTCCTGGCAGCATCGTTGTTTCACTATAAAGAGCTTACGATTGGACAGGTTAAGGAATATTTGAAGAAAGAAGGAATCAGTGTAAGATGGGGATGATAACAAATGACTGGCTGGATGCCATCAAAGGCGAATTTGGTAAACCATATTACAGAGATCTGTTTACTTTTGTGAAAGAAGAGTACAGCCGGACCGTTATCTATCCTCCGGCAGACGACATATTTAATGCGTTCCATTTTACACCGCTTTCACAGGTAAAGGTATTGATATTGGGACAGGATCCATACCATAATGTGCATCAGGCGCATGGCTTATCCTTTTCAGTACCGCAGGATCAGAAAGAGATTCCGCCATCCTTACAAAACATCTATAAAGAGTTAAACAGTGATCTGGGATGTAAGATTCCGAACAATGGCTATTTGAAGAAATGGGCAGATCAGGGAGTTTTGTTATTAAACACGGTGTTGACGGTACGTGCGCACCAGGCAGGCTCGCACCAGGGGAAGGGCTGGGAGCAGTTCACCGATGCAGTGATCCAGGCAGTGAATGCACAGGACCGCCCGATTGTCTATATGCTCTGGGGCAGACCGGCGCAAAGCAAGATTCCGATGTTGACGAATCCAAAGCATCTGATCCTGAAGGCACCGCATCCAAGTCCTTTGTCAGCTTATAGAGGTTTTTTCGGATGCCGTCATTTCAGTCAGGCAAATGCATTTTTGGAAGAGCGTGGTATCGAGCCGATCGACTGGCAGATTGAAGATGTATAAAGAAAATCAGAAAATACAATAAAAAGATATAACCGGATGAACTGGTATGTTCATCCGGTTGCTTTATTTAGTAAAGTATTACAGCTTATCAGCAATATCATAGATCAGACGTTCTGATTCATCCCAGCCGAGGCAGGCATCGGTAATAGATTTACCATAGATATGCTCGCTGATCTTCTGGTTGCCAGGCTCAATGTAGCTTTCCACCATGACACCTTTTACGAGTTTATGAATATCTTTGGATACGTTACGGCTATGCAGTACCTCAGATACGATACGAGGCTGCTCATAATAGCATTTATTTGAATTTGCATGGTTTGCATCCACGATGCATGCCGGATTTACCAGATCCAGCTTCTGATACATTTCATTTAACAGTACCAGATCTTCATAATGGTAGTTTGGAAGAGACTGATCATGTTTGTTGACAGCACCACGAAGGATTGTATGTGCTAAAGGATTTCCGTCTGTCTTAACTTCCCATTTACGATACATAAATGTATGACCACTCTGTGCAGCGATGCAGGAGTTTAACATAATGCTGAGAGTTCCGCTGGTTGGGTTTTTCATACCGCATGGAATATCAATGCCACTGATCGTCAGACGATGCTGCTGATCTTCAACGGAACGTGCACCAACTGCTACGTAGGACAGAATGTCTGATACATATGGCCAGTTCTCAGGGTACAGCATTTCATCGGCTGCGAAAAGATGTGTCTCTGCAATCGCACGAAGATGCATTTTACGCATTGCGATCAGACCTTCATGCAGATCCGGTTCTTTCTCAGGATCCGGCTGATGTACGATTCCCTTATAGCCCTGTCCGGTGGTACGAGGCTTGTTTGTATAAATACGTGGAATGATCAAAATCTTATCAGATACCTTATCCTGTACTTTCGCAAGACGGTTCAGATAATCACATACAGAATCTTCATTATCTGCAGAACATGGTCCAATGATTACTAAAAATTTATCGGATTCACCTGTAAAGACTTTGCGGATCTCTTCATCGCGGAGTGCTTTCAGTTTCTTGTGTTCTTCCGGTAATGGATATGCCTCCAGTAATTCTTCCGGTGACATGACTTCTTTTACATATGTTACGCCCATGTTATTCCTCATTTCTGCACTGTCCTGTAGTGAATAAATTGATTTTTCTAAAATGTCGTATAAATCATAACATGAATCCGGCAACAGTGCCTGCCAGACTCAACAGTTTCTTATTTTAGGGGACTTTGCAGGATTCGTCAAGTCCCTTTC
>CAUCOL010000208.1 GCA_958444395.1 uncultured Lachnospiraceae bacterium | reverse complement strand
GAAGTAACGCTTCCGACCAATCTGATCTTTAGTGAGTATTTTTCGGAGATGACCGGAAATAAAGTGTATCTGAAACCGGAAAATCTGCAGAATACAGGTGCCTATAAAGTACGTGGAGCTTACTATAAAACAAGTACATTGACAGAGGAAGAACGTTCCAGAGGACTGATCACAGCATCTGCCGGCAACCATGCGCAGGGTGTGGCAAATGCAGCCAAGATCTATGGTGTACCGGCTGTTATCGTAATGCCTACGACGACACCGCTTATCAAGGTAAACCGTACGAAAAGTTACGGAGCCGAGGTAGTATTATACGGCAGTGTCTATGACGAATCCTATCAGAAAGCCGTTGAACTGGCGGAAGAGAAAGGGTACACTTTTGTACATCCTTTTAATGACCTGACTGTCGCAACCGGCCAGGGAACGATCGCAATGGAGATCTTTAAAGAGCTTCCGACCGTAGATATTATTCTGGTACCGATCGGAGGGGGCGGACTGGCAGCCGGTGTTTCAACACTTGCAAAGCTGTTAAATCCAAACATTGCCGTGATCGGTGTAGAGCCGGCACATGCAGCCTGTATGAAGGCTTCTCTGGAAGCCGGAAAGGTTGTTTCCCTTCCAAGTGCCGTAACGATCGCAGACGGTACAGCGGTAAAGACACCGGGAGATATCGTATTCCCATATATTCAGAAAAATCTGGATGACATCATTACGATTGAAGATCAGGAATTGATCGTGAATTTCCTGGATGTTGTGGAGAATCACAAAATGGTTGTGGAAAATTCGGGGCTTCTGACCGTGGCAGCCTTAAAGCATCTTAACTGCAAGGATAAAAAGGTGGTATCGATCTTAAGTGGCGGAAATATGGATATCATCACGTTATCTTCTGTGGTGCAGAACGGTCTGATCGAGCGTGGACGTGTTTTTACTGTATCCGTACAGCTGCCGGATCGTCCGGGTGAATTGGTGAACGTTGCCAAGATCATTGCCGAGCTAAAAGGAAATGTGATCCGTCTGGATCATAATCAGTTCGTCAGCATCAACCGGAATGCCGCCGTAGAGCTTCGCATCACGATGGAGGCATTTGGTCACGATCATAAGAATGAGATCGTGTCGGCACTTCGTGCTAACGGTTATGATCCAAAGGTAGAGTGTCCTACCAGTTTATACCAGTAATATGTTTTGTTAGAATACAAAGCGAGTTGTTCGCAGAAATGAGGTAATACATGAATCAGGAAGAACTTAAATACGCAGAAGACGGACAGGAACTTTTGCATACACCGGGTGGTGTGAGAGATATTTACGGAACAGAATGCGCCAACAGACTGCGCATACAGGAAAATCTGCATCATACACTGCAGTCCTATGGCTTTCATGACATCCAGACACCGACCTTTGAATATTTCGATATTTTCAGCAAGGAACGCGGAACCGTCCAGTCCAACGCAATGTTTAAATTTTTTGACCGTGGCAATAATACATTAGTTCTCCGTCCGGATATCACGCCATCCATTGCACGATGTGTGGCAAAGTATTACAGAGAAGAGGAGATGCAGATCCGTTTGTGCTATGTGGGAGATACCTTTGTAAATACCACCCCATATAAAGGAAAGCTGCAGCAGGTCACACAGCTGGGTGCGGAGCTGTTTAACGATGACACTTCCGATGCAGATGCAGAGATGGTCGTTCTTACGATCGAGTGCCTGTTGCAGAGTGGATTAAAGGAGTTCCAGCTGGAGATCGGACATGCCGATTTCTTAAGAGGACTGGTAGAAGAGGCAGGTTTTAATGCACAGGAGGCTGCAGAGCTTTTAAAATTATTTGAAAGCAAGAATTTCTTTGGCGTAGAGGAACTGTTAGACCGCCTGACCGTGTCAGAACCGTTGAAAGAAGTATTTTTAAAACTTCCTGAGCTTTTAAATGATTACAGGGAATCTATGGAATTTGTCTGCGCAAGAAGTAAGAGTGAACGAGTGTTCAGGTCGCTGGATCGTCTGGCAAAGATCGAGCAGATCGTAGCCATGCACGGATATTCCCAGTATATTACGATCGATCTGAGCATGTTAAGTACTTACAGCTACTACACAGGTGTGATCTTTAGGGCATATACATACGGAAATGGAGAAGCACTTGCCAGTGGCGGCCGGTATGATGGTCTGGTCGGGCAGTTTGGAAAACAGGCACCGGCGATCGGTATGTGTATTATTCTCGATCAGCTGATGCTTGCTCTGGAACGTCAGGATCTGCTGGTACATTCTACTCTGGGCGGAACGATCGTTCTGTATGAAGCCCATGAGCATGCCAAAGCATATCAGACGGCACGGAAGCTTCGGAGTGAAGGGAAGTTTGTACAGATGCTTCGTAAATCCTCCCGGAAAGAGATATCTGCCTATCGTGCCTACGCAAAACGGATCGATGCAGAGGAACTGTTATTTGTGCAGAAAGATGAGATTCAGAAATTTACCGACTAATACAGCGAAAGGACTATTTTAACATGAAATATATTACATTTGCATTAGCGAAAGGCCGTCTTGCCAAACATACCCTGAGTCTGCTGGAGCAGATCGGTATCACCTGTGAAGAGATGAAAGACGAAAAAACACGTAAACTGATCTTTGTCAATGAAGAACTTGGCTTTAAATTTTTCCTGTCAAAGGCAACGGATGTTCCTACCTACGTGGAAATGGGTGCAGCCGATATCGGTGTCGTGGGAAAGGATACCATCCTGGAGGAAGGACGTAAACTCTATGAAGTGCTGGATCTGAATGTAGGAAAGTGCCGCATGTGCGTTGCCGGTCCGGAGAGTGCACGCGAAAAATTGAACGACGGCTCTCTGATCCGCGTTGCCAGCAAATATCCACGGATCGCTAAGGATTATTTCTATAATACGAAGCACCAGACCGTAGAGATCATTAAGCTGAACGGTTCTGTTGAACTGGCACCGATCGTCGGCTTGTCCGAAGTGATCGTTGATATCGTTGAAACAGGTTCCACATTAAAAGAAAATGGCTTAAAGGTCTTAGAGGAGATCTGTCCTCTGTCTGCCCGTGTTGTAGTCAACGAGGTCAGCATGAAGATGGAGCATGAGCGTATTACAAAGCTGATCAAGGAATTAAAGGGTGTTATCAGTCAATAAGATCAATCCGGCATTTGCCGTTTATATTTTGAACACATCGAAAGGAGAACACTGCCATGCGTATTGTAAAATTGACAGAAAAAGAAAAAAATAACATATTGGAGAACATGCTGAAGAGAAGTCCAAATCAGTATGGCACGTATCAGTCGGCGGTAGACGAGATTCTGGACGCTGTAAAAACCAGAAAGGATGCTGCATTATTTGAATATACAGAGAAATTTGATGGAGCAAAGATTACAGCGGATACGATCCGTGTAACCGAGGAAGAGATAGAAGAGGCATATACGCAGGTAGATCCGTCTCTGATCGAGATCATCCGAAAAGCACTCGTAAACATTCGTTCCTATCATGAAAAGCAGGTGCGCTACAGCTGGTTTGACAGTAAGCCGGATGGAACACTGCTGGGTCAGAAGGTAACACCGCTGGAGCGTGTCGGTGTCTATGTGCCGGGCGGAAAAGCGGTCTATCCATCTTCCGTACTGATGAACGTATTGCCTGCCAAAGTTGCCGGCGTAGATAAGATCGTGATGACAACACCACCGGGAAAGGATGGAAAAGTCTATCCGGTTACATTGGTTGCCGCCAAAGAGGCCGGTGTAGATGAGATCTATAAGGTCGGAGGTGCACAGGCAATCGCAGCACTTGCCTTTGGAACGGAAAGCATCAAAAAAGTCGATAAGATCGTAGGACCGGGCAATATTTTCGTAGCACTTGCCAAAAAGACGGTATATGGTCATGTAAGCATTGACTCGATCGCAGGACCGAGTGAGATCCTGGTGCTGGCAGATGAGACAGCAAACCCACGTTTTGTAGCTGCTGACCTGTTATCCCAGGCAGAACACGATGAACTGGCTTCTGCTATACTGATTACAACCAGCATGGAACTGGCACAGAAGGTTTCCGAAGAAGTAGAAGGATTTGTACAGGTTCTTTCTCGTCAGGAGATCATCCGCAAATCGCTGGACAATTATGGTTACATCCTGGTAGC
>CAUCOL010000207.1 GCA_958444395.1 uncultured Lachnospiraceae bacterium | reverse complement strand
GGATGATCAGCTTTTTCAGATCCTGACCCGAAAATAAATAGTTTTTCTGTTCCTTTTTATTACGCATTTTATTACACCTTTTCTATTCGCTTTTACCAGTTCATTCTATCACAGCTCCTATCCTGTGAATATACATTTCATACAAAAAAATAGAATAAATCTATTATTTCATCCTGCCCCGCATGGTTCGCCGGACAGGCACCCTCCAACTTTTATTTGACGTAGGAACTGCTTCTATCTTATAATACGGAATAGATTGCAGCTTTATGCTGTATCAAAGTAACTGTTTACATACCCGGTTTGTGCCTGCGATGCTGCTACAAACCAAACACGGGAATGCATCGCAGAAATGAGGTTAAATATTATGAGACTTTCCAAGAAAATCGTCTCTGTACTGACAGCCGCTGCACTGGTCTGCAGTCTGACAGCCTGTGGTACAGACAGCTACAAGAAGGACGCCACTTCTCAGAAGGCATCTTCCGAGAGTAACACAGACGCTGACAAGGTATACAATATCGGTATCTGCCAGCTGATGCAGCACGAAGCACTGGACGCTGCTACCCAGGGATTTCAGGATAAGCTGACAGAGCTGCTCGGTAAGGACAAGGTGAAATTCAGCGTACAGAATGCTTCCGGTGAGAGTGCAAACTGTGCAACAATCTGTAATGATTTCGTATCGAATAAAATGGATCTGATCATGGCAAATGCAACAGCTTCCCTGCAGTCTGCTTCTGCTGCTACCGGTGATATTCCAATCGTTGGTACCTCTATCACAGATTATGCAACTGCACTGAATGTCAAAGACTGGTCCGGTTCATCAGGCTCCAATATCACAGGTACCGCTGATCTGGCTCCGATCGACAAGCAGGAAGATATGATCGTAGAGCTCTTCCCGAAAGCTAAGAAAGTCGGCATCCTGTACTGCTCCGCTGAGCCAAACTCTTCCTTCCAGGCACAGCAGATGGAAAAATATCTGAAAGAAGACGGCATTGACTATAAAGAATATACAGCTGCTGATTCTAATGAGATCCAGTCTGTTACTACCACAGCTGCTTCTGAGTGTGATGTTATCTATGTTCCTACTGATAACACAATGGCTTCCAGCGTAGAGACATTAAAAAATGTACTGATCCCTAAGAAGGTACCTATGGTTGCCGGTGAGCAGGGTATCTGTGAAGCAGGTGTAGCTACACTTTCTATCAGCTACTACAGCTTGGGTGAAAAGACAGCCGAGATGGCATATGAGATCCTGGCAAACGGCAAGAATCCGGGAGACATGGAGATCGAATATGCAGATTCTACAACAAAGATGGTCAATAAAGAAAATGCAGATAAACTTGGCATTACAATTCCTAAGGAATATGAGGCAATTTCAAAATAAAAGCACTCCGGGATCTCTCATTCCGGCAGCTATATTCCGGTTCAGGAACAGCCAGGCAGCACCGTTATATCGGCTTTGCCTGCTAACCTAAAGAAACAGCCTGCGGCTTACCGTGCCACAGGCTGTTTCTTTTTATGTATATTACGATTGTATTTCCGGCAGACCCCTGTCTGTCTTCTATACGTTCTTTACTGTATCAATACTTTCCGCTGCTTTGATCCTAAGCTGCTTTGATCTTAACCTTCTTCATGCCTTTTCCCTTAAACAGCTTCTTATATGCTTTCAGCTGTTTCTTTGGAACATAGATCGTGCACTTGGAAGACACTCCTTTGAGTGCATTCTTTCCAACGGATTTTAATACAGCAGACTGCACCTTGATCTTTTTCAGATTCTTGCAGCCACTGAATGCATTGGCTCCGATCTTCTTGACATTCTTTCCGATCGTTACACTCTTCAGTTTCTTGTTATTCTTACATGCATTGGCTGCTACAGAGGTAACCTTATAAGAAACTTCTGTACCATTTACGATCAGCTTAACCTTAGAAGGAACGGAAACGCTTGTTGCATTTTTCTTTGTTGTTGCTTTGTATTCCAGCGTCTTCGCCTTTGCGTCTGTGACAGTATATTTATTCACACCCACTGTCTGTGTACTTCCCTTGCTTACATCAGAAGATGGTACCGGTGCCGGTGCAGTTGTACTGGTGCCCGTCGGTACCTGTGAAGGTGCGACCGTAGGTACTGCGGATGGTACTGCGGATGGTACTGCTGTTGGTTCCTGTGTCGGCTGTGGTTCTACGTACTCTCCGGTTGCCTGCTGTGGCTCTCTTGCAGGTACTGCAGTCGGCTTTGTATCATCCCCTGCAGATACCTTCATATCGGATAATGTAAATGTGATCTCGATCACCTGTGGTGCATCCATACCATCAAAAGTATAGTTTGTATTCGTCTTATCTTCCGTTACACCGGTCAAGGCAACAGAACCATCCCATACGTTAAACGGATTTCCTGTATCAACAACACCACTCTTCAAGATATTATAAGTACCGTTTTCTTTTGCAGTATCCAGTACTTCTTTTCCATCCACCTTAATGCTGTCATACTTGATCTTACCCGGTACATTCGGACTCTTCGTAGAAACCTTCTTTGTTACATCATAATCCTTGATATACAGTGCTGCCAGTCGGTTCAGACTGTTGACTTTTTTGTCCTTTGCTGCACTGGAAAGATCTTTTGCACAGTCAAACTTCAAAGTATAAGTACCGTCACCTTTTACCGTTACAACATCAGAGCCTGTCTCTGTACCATAGTACTCTTCTTTCGTAGCATCTTCCTTTGTATCATTATAAAGGATATTGATCGCTAATTTGATCTCAAATGCCTCATCCACTGTTCCCATGGTAACGGTTACCGGAATCTCTTTTACAACGGTTCCGTCACTGGTAGAAACCGTAATCGTCGCATTACCTGTGTGAAGAGCTGTAATACGTCCGTTCACTGATACATCTGCTACCGTAGCATCCGATGTCTGATACGTCAGGTAAGCACCATTTCCAGCCGGAGCGATCGTGGCATCGATAAATGCTTCTTCCCCTTTGACCAGATTGTATGCATCATATGTTGTGTTGATTGCTGTAGAAGCAGCGGCAACCTCCTGCGGAGTAACCTTTACCGTCACTTCCTTTTGGACACCGCCACGCTGTGCCGTTGCGATTACCTTTGTAGTACCAACTGCTCTTCCCACGATCTTACCATTGCTTACACTGGCGATCGAAGCATCTTCCGAACTCCATGTTACGACATCATTGCTGTCTTCCGGTGTTCTTTTCGTCACATCGACAGTTACACTGTCACCGGCCTTCACCTCGACACTGTCTGTGGACAGATCAAAAGAGCTCAGCTTGCGAAGCCATACAGAATCATATATTTTCGTCTTATCATCATTATAATAGAATGTGTCCTCCAGCTTTGCGTTTGGTGTCACCATTGGAAGCTGTCCGTCTTCTGTATCATAGAATGTACCACGTATAATAGCTGCTACACTTCTGTCCTCCTGATCTTCATAATCACGATTGACAATGACGTAGTCTCCATTATCATCCCATACACAGGCTACCAGATGGTATTTCTTTGCAAGGTATGCAACACCCTCCATCTTATGCTCACGGGAGTTCTCGACCTTGTTCTTCTTAAAACCGTATTCACCGATCACAACCGGGATTCCTTTGTCAACAAACTTCTGCTTCAGTGCACTGAACTGCTGTGCATAGCTTCCGCTTTTGCCCTCATTCTTGGATTCATTGCCATATCCATCATAATCGTGTACGGCTAATGTCAGACGGCCTTCGATCGTATCTGTCGGCATCTTGAAATTATAACCGCTCTCGATCACTGTCTTGATCTGTGTATTTACCGTCGGAATCTGCAGCCATCTTCTGGCATTGTTTGATCCGGTTGCTCTGACCGTATCTACAAACACCTGATTCAGACGATTGATCCGTGCCAGTCCACGATTAACATCGTCCTTCTTATTACTCCAGCCAAAACCGGTCTCATATAATTCGTTCAGAGACTCCATGATCAGATGCTCATCGTAATTCTTAAAACGTGTTGCTATCGTTTTCCATACAGCAGCATACTTCTCAACAACTGCATCAAATTCTTCATCTGTGCCGTCAATGTCCAGCCAGCCATGTGCATTTCCCTCACCATTATCTGCTCCATCATGATGGATATTGATGATGACATAC
>CAUCOL010000206.1 GCA_958444395.1 uncultured Lachnospiraceae bacterium | reverse complement strand
TTCCAGTGTCTTTTCGAAAAGAGCACGTTCCATGATCATGACCGGTTCTAGTGTATAGGGACTGACCAGTTGGTTTCCTGTATCACAGAGCACCCGGATCCGAAGCGTTCTGCCTCCCCGCACTGTCAGCACCGCATCGGTAACATGCCGCTGCTGCTCTGACTGCAGGATCTGCCTGTGCATCAAGATACACACAACCATGACACCGGTGATCCCTGCAAGCCGACAGAAGATTCCCTTTGTTTCATCCAGATAACCGCCAAACCGGTCGTTCCAAAAAAGGATTCCACCGGCGGTAAGCATACTCAGACCGATACATACCAGGACATTTTGGACGCCTTCCCGCCAGTCCTTTTCCCGGTATGCGACCTGCAGCATTCCGGCAAGTACAGCCACTGACAGAACCAGCAGCCCCGCCTGCTTCCACCAGACCAGTTTGGGCAGTCCTGCCAGACACAGGGTCACCCCCTCCACTACCGTTTCAAAACCTCCGCCTGCTGCAGATGTCAGAATAAGACGTCTCCAGGTGATTCTTTTACGACGGACGATACCGGTACAGCCGATTAAAAATACGTTCAGAATAACATTCAGGATCAGGAAGATATCCCAATAAAATACAATCGACGTTCCTGTCGTTATTCCATATGCATCGACTCCTCTCTGAATGAATCTGAAGCTATTATAATCGATTCTTCCTGCGAAGAATGTCAAAGGGAGTAGATCATAAAAAAAGCCATATGCTGTCTTTCGACAACATATGACTTTTTCTGATCGGGTCTGTTTTTCACCGGCGGTTCTTAAATCTGCATGCCGATGTATCCAGCCAGTCAATCGTATCATCTTCACTCAGCGTAACACCGTCGCCATTTTCCACTCCGACCGTAAACTGATTGATCTTTTCCTGCGAAGCATTATCCTTCTCTTCATCCGGCTCCTTAAGATCAAGTTCACCCTGAACCTGAAGTTCATTTTCACTCAGCCACGTAGTATCCAGTGCATTCCCATCCAGTGACACAACACAATATGGTGTAAATCCACTTCCTTTGATAATATATCCGTCCCCGCTCTTTACAATATCACGGATACGGATCGGATCGGTACCCATTTTAAGGTTCGTCGCCTCAAATGGATTTTCTCCGTCGTATGCATAATTCTTTCCATATAATAAGTCATATTCCAGGGTCTTTAAACCATCCTGATACCCTTTCGATGACCAGTCGGTCTGCTGATGATATTTGGTGATCAGACCATTGTGTATGCCTGCCTGATCTAACATTGTAGAATATAACTGATAAGCCGTCAGATCCTGATCCTGCTGCTTCAATCCGTAATTATTCCAGATCACATACTGTGTCTGATACAGACTTCCCCCGGTCAGATCCTGTGCCTCCAGATTCAGACTCGGCAGATGATCCCCATATAACACAAGGATCGTCGGCTTCTTTCTCTGCTGCAGCTTCTCCACCAGAGCACCGATCATCTGATCCACCTCATGAATCTCATTAACGTAATACTGATAGGCATCCTCCTGTCCCTCAGGTGCTCCTGTCACCGTTATATTCTGCTTCTGTCCGCTGACGTCCACCCCTTCATATTTGCCGTGGCTCTGCACAGTGATCCCGAAGGTAAATGCCGGTCCATCCGTCTCATCCAGTGTTTTTATGATCTCATCCGTCATCACATCATCCTTTGCCCATCCATTTGGATTCATCCGGATGTAATTCATATATTCAACGGAAGTGAACGTATCAAAACCAAGATTGGAAAAGACCTTATTTCTTCCATAAAATGTCGCAGTATTGTTATGAACGGCATGGCTGGTATAACCAAGCTGCGCAAGATCCTGACAGATACTTTCTGATGTGGAATTCTTTAATTTGGTTTTATACGGATATTCACTGACTCCGAAATCATGCTGGCTCATACCCGTCAGCACCTCGAACTCCGTATTTACCGTACCTGCTCCAACCGTCGGTACTGTCAGCTGTCCATCCGTATATTCCTTCTGCAGACGGTGAAAGTTTGGCAGCGGATCCTCGGAGAATTTCAATTCCTTCACTGTATCCACGTCAAAGAATGACTCTAACTGTACCATCACGATATCCGGTTTCTTCCGGCAGGTATTCTTCTCCTCTGTCAACTGCTCCTGAATCGCCCGGACACTCTCCTGCGAATAGTCATCCGGACGGCTGATTCCCGTGTCGATCAAACTGTTTGCAAAGCAATATACAAAGCCGTAATTTTCATAGGCTTCTGAAATGTTCGTATAATTATCCGCCAGTGCCTGCACCGAAACATTTGATGCACGGTACACATAGATCGCAGCTGCTACTGTGACCACTACGACCCCAGCTGCTACATAAGGACGCATCCCCTTAGCTTTCTTCGTACGGGGAGCTTTCTTAAACAGGCATACGATCGCCACTGCCAGGATCACTACCGCCAGCAGGATCATTGCGATATTTAATGCCGTCAGATAATGCCCTGACACACTGATCGCACTGGAGATCAATGTAAAATCCACCGCCGAAAATGGCGTAACCCGAAAATGCAGGATCACAAAATTCACAACACCAAACAGCAGCCAGATGATCGAAATTAAGGACAGCACAAAAATTTCTCTCTTAAAAAACAGAGCAATTGACAATGTCAATATGATAATCAATACATTAAACAAAAACAGGGACGGCTTTTCTACCATATACTGTACCCCTGCCAGCAGAGATTTCCGGTTCAGACTCTCAATGATCAGATCCAGAATAACCGGCAAAATAAGATACAGCAGAAAATATTTCTTTGCTCTGGTCTTTTTTTCTTCTATCATGTCAATTCCTCTCCTTAATCTATAAAAAGGTAATATACTTTCAAAATACTTGAAAATTATATCACCTTTTTTGTTTTTTTGCAGTAACAAATTATAACATGATTCTTAAAAATTTGTGAACCCGGTTTGCAAATCTGTCGCTGACCTGTCTGCCTCCTCCGGGCAGATAACTGTCTTGTGTATCATAGCCCGGAGCATTCTCTCTGCAATATACTAATTGGACGCGATCGCCTGGCCGGTTGCCGGCAAAGCTGCCGTATTCCGGACAAAATGTACCGTTACCTTTGTCTCGTTGCCAGCCTGGTCTTTTACTTTATATACCACCTTATAGGTATTGGCATCCGATTCGTGGATCGTAACAGCAACATCCTTTACCGTCAGTGCAGTCACATTATCTGATACCTTGATCCAGGTGCGTACATATTCTTCATTGACCTTCTGATCACTGCTGATCGTATAGGTTTCACCGTCTTTCACGTTAGAAATAACCGGTGCTTTGTTGTCTACATAGGCTTTTGCCGTTGCCTTTACCGGCTCACTCGCATTCTGTGCCAGATAGATCACCTTATATACATCCTTGCGGATCTTCTTAAACTTTACCTTGATATATTTGTCCGCCAGCTTCTTGGAGCCCTGCTTTACAGTGACATTCTTTAATGCATAACTCTTTGTCAGCTGCGATTTCTTCCGGACATACAGATTCTCGACACCGGAAATCTTTGGCGTCGTCTTCTGACCTGTTACTTTGATCTTCACCGTTTTACTTGCTTTACGGCCGATCTCATCCTTCACCTTATAGGTAACGCGGTATACCCCTGGATTCGCCGTGTCTACCTTTTTGACAGTCTGACCCTCATAACGGATCGATACCTTGATTCGTGAGGTTGCATCAAAGCCGGTTGTATTCGTGGCCTTTACGCCCTTCTTTACATTAAATGTGGTGTTGTACTTTATCGTCTGATCCTTAGCTCCGGTGATCTTTGGTTTCTTTTTGTTCCATGGATTTCCCTTGCTCCATACATCCGTTGGATCCCAGCTTACGGAATAAGGAAGCTGGATCGACTTCGGCTTACCCAGTGGTCCCGGATTGGATGAGTTATAGATCACAACCTTCGTGCCGGATGGAACATTATCGTAGATCCATTTGGCACCCGCCACCGTCAGACGCACACAGCCATGCGATGCCAGTGAACCCAGTTTATTATAGGAAGAAACCGATAATGTCGATGGATTGTTCTGTCCGGTATACCATACAGAATGGAACAATACACCGCCATAGATACGGGTGCAATACTGCCCATAACACGG
>CAUCOL010000205.1 GCA_958444395.1 uncultured Lachnospiraceae bacterium | reverse complement strand
GAGTAATGTTATCTTACATCAGTTTGAAGGTTTACACAAACTTTGGGACACTCCCCTGTGGTCTCCTTTCGTCCCTCCTGAAGTCCAACTGTGTGACCCTCTTCAAATTTTTCATGATATTCCTGCTGTAGTGTCATATAGTCCAGCCTCCATCTTTTATTACGACGGGCAGAAAGCACTGCTTCATCCAGGTCTCTGGTGAATGAATCAGATGCATCTTTGCCGTCGATATAATCCAACAGCTGTTTTAATTCCGGGCTGATATCGTTTGCCGTCCCTTTTGTATTTAATATGATTCTAATAGCATCATCACCCCATGTCAACTGTGGATCCTGATCCCCAGGATCGTTTCTAAAAAGGGTTTACAGTATTTGGGATCATGCATGATCTTGCTAAACATAAAATCGTCCTGCAGCTGTAATTTTTCGTATGGCTTTGGTGGGTGTTGATACATAGAACTCCTCCCCTGTATATGAAATTCAATTTGAAAGTGATGAAAGTAGAATGCAATGCTTGTTTTATTTTCTTTACTTAACTTAACTAGAACTTTCCACATCGTAATGGCAGTTTTTGTTGTTTGGAAATAGTGTAGCAGAGGAATCCTTTTTTGACTATAGACAGCTTTTATAAAGTTTCTTATGGATATTCGGACAAATGAAATAAAGGATGCGCAGACGAAACGATAAAAAATATACACTATATACAGTTTGGTGTGTTTGGTTTTGGAGGTTTTTACAGGATCATCTTGCGATCCACCCTTGTCATTTGCCTGCATATACGGTATTATGTACTAGGTTGATATGCATAGGCGTTAGCGTTATGCAGGTTACTTAAGCTGTTAGAACGATACGTTCATAATAAAAAGAAAAGAGGATAAAAGAGATGGAAAAGGTTATTTTAGCTTATTCAGGTGGACTTGACACAACTGCAGTTATTCCCTGGCTGAAGGAAACATATGGCTACGAGGTTATTTGCTGCTGTATCGACTGTGGACAGGGCGAAGAGCTCGATGGACTGGAAGAGCGTGCGAAGCTTTCCGGCGCATCCAAACTCTACATTGAAGACGTTGTCGATGATCTTTGTGAGAATTATATTATGCCATGTGTACAGGCTGGTGCTGTCTATGAGCATAAGTACCTCATGGGAACGGCGATGGCAAGACCTACGATCGCTGCAAAGTTAGTTGAGATTGCACGGAAAGAAAATGCAGTTGCGATTTGTCATGGCGCGACCGGTAAGGGAAATGACCAGATCCGTTTTGAGCTTGGTATCAAGGCATTAGCTCCTGATATCAAGGTCATCGCTCCGTGGCGTGATGACAGATGGCAGATGGATTCCCGTGAGGCAGAGATTGAGTATTGCAAGGCACATGGCATTGATCTTCCATTTGGTACAGATCAGTCTTACAGTCGTGACAGAAATATCTGGCACATCAGTCATGAAGGTCTGGAGTTAGAGGATCCTTCACAGGCACCAAACTACGACCACATGCTCGTACTTGGTGTGACACCGGAGAAGGCACCGGACGAGGACGTAGAGATTACACTGAATTTTGAAAAAGGTGTACCGGTTGCATTAAATGGCAAGAAGATGAAAGTTGCTGATATCATTCGTGAGCTGAACACGATTGGTGGAAAGCATGGTATCGGTATCGTAGATATCGTAGAAAACCGTGTTGTTGGTATGAAGAGCCGTGGTGTTTATGAGACACCGGGTGGAACGATTCTTATGGAAGCACACCAGCAGCTGGAAGAGCTTGTTCTGGATCGTGATACGATCGCTCTGAAGTTAGAGCTTGGCAGCAAGCTGGCAAGCATCGTATACGAAGGAAAGTGGTTTACACCGGTTCGTGAAGCGATTTCAGCATTTGTAGATGTAACACAGCAGTGTGTTACCGGTGAAGTGAAACTTCGTCTTTACAAAGGTAATATCATCAAAAATGGTACAACCTCTCCATATTCTCTTTACAGTGAGTCTCTCGCATCCTTTACAACAGGTGATATGTATGATCATCATGATGCAGAAGGTTTCATCACATTGTGGGGTCTTCCATTAAAAGTCCGTGCGATGAGAATGAATGAATTAAAGAAAGACAAGACAAAATAATTGGATAGAATCCAGAAAGTATATTATCAGCATCAAATCTGTGACAGAACAGATAATGCAGTGATATACAGACAGAAAAAGACCCATACACCATCAGGCAGGCTGGTATATGGGTCTTTTTCTGTCGATTCAATAGAAGGTTCAAAGCAGCAAAAGATCGATGTTATATGACAGATTTTTTGGAAACTTTGTGCCAAATATCTTTCAACAGTGTATTGTATCATGTATTATTGCAATAATTCCCGTATCATAGATTCCGTGTAGGTTACGCATACCATCTTTTCCGCTTCAATACGGTATAATGCGTTAGCGGCGATGTGTTCTGCAGCCTGTTCAATATCACGGATACCGGATGTGTTTTTGAAGATATCCATGATTGCATCCAGTGCTTCTTCTGTGATCACGATCTCTTCGCTTCTCAGTCCGATTCGTTTTAATACCTTTGGCATGGCAAACCGGGTGAAGATCACACGTTTTTCCTCCGGACTGTAATCCGGCAGCTCGATCACAGCAAACCGGGACATCAGTGGTGCGCTGATCGCACTTTTATCATTGGCAGTTGCGATCGGATATACACCGGTCGTTGGAATATTGCACTCAATATAGTTATCGGTGAATCCCAGGTTGTCCAGAAGAGTCAGCAGGACATCGGCAGGGTTTCCATTGCCTTTGCCGGAAGATGCCTTGTCCAGCTCGTTGATAATAAACAGGAGATTTGAACTTTCCGCATTTGCAAAGGCTTCCATGATCAGACCGGGCTTTGCATTGGCATAGATACGGGAACTTCCGGTCAGCTGCTCCGGATCATTGATCGAACTCATTTCCAGGGTAGTCCATGACATTCTTAGTATCTTTGCAACAGCATAGGCAATCTGGGATTTACCGGTGCCGGCCGGCCCGATCAGCAGGATTCCGTAAGCTGGCAATGTGTGCGTACGGTTGATCTGAATGATTGTTTCGATGATACGCTGCTTTACGTTGTCCAGACCATACAATTCTTCATCCAGGATTCTTCTGGCTTCGACCGGATCGATCGGCTGAAAATCCGTATTTTTCCACTGGATATTTAACATAATGGAGAGGGCACGCTGCGCATGACGGCGTTCCTCCGGTGTGACCTCTGTGGATTTGGCTACTGCCAGATTTCTTCTTGCCCAGAGACGGATGTTGTCAGGAAGTGTGCTCCCGGCACACATCAGATAGTCTGTAATGCTCTGGATGCTGGTCAGCTTCATGTCGTCAGAATCTTCAATCTCATCGAAATCAACGACTTCTTTTGAAGGTGCATCGCTCTGCAGTAAGCGTTCGATCATAAACTGCAGAAAACCATTTTCGCCGGATAATTTCGTGCCGCGCATGGCAACACCGGTTTCATGAATCTTATATACGGCGTAGCCCTTTTCGGTGTTTGCGCCGGACAGGCGTACCATAATGTGGTTTTCACCCAACCATTTTATCAGCTTCTCGAAACGTGCATCAATCTGGAGAATATCATGTGATATCTTTTCTTCGTCGCGGATAAATGCTGTCCCTTTCGTAGGGGAAGTAAACATTCCGGAAGAATGGTGTGTCAGCTGCTTAACGCCATCCTCCAGCAACATGATCGGATGGAAAGCGTCCGGAGTCCGTTCATTGGAATAAACTAATTCATATGTTTTTTCGGCACTTACGGCTTCTTTTTTTTCTTCATTAAAATCAAAAACAGGCATTTTGGAACCTCTCATTCTTTCGCAATTCTTATTTCAGTAGTATCTATGAATCAGACGGTATCATTATGGTTTCCTGTAAGATACAGTATACTGCTACATAGTCTTATGAAATTATAGGATGAAAGGCAAAAATAAGCAACTGTAAATTTTATATTTCCTAACTAAAACTTACCACATCGTGATGGCAGTTAAAGCCCTGACATCCGGGCATGCGTAGCTTAAATATCTTTCTGCTTTTACCTGTATGCATGTAAAAGTCTGCGTAAATGAGGATGAAAAATTGTCTTGGTACCTTACGCCTTTCCCAAGACCGACCATAGGAT
>CAUCOL010000204.1 GCA_958444395.1 uncultured Lachnospiraceae bacterium | reverse complement strand
ATGCAATTGCTGAAGCAGCTATGTATATAGGAATGGTAATTTCTAATTTGATTAACATATTAAACCCAGAATATATAATAATGGTTGGTGAAATATTTAAAGATAATTCTCATGCAATAGAAATTATTGAAGAGGAAGTAAGCAAAAGAGCATTAAAGCTTTCGGCTGAAACTGTGAGGATTACAAAATCTTCATTGGGAGAAGATGCAGCAACCATAGGTGCTGTAACTTTAGTTATTAAAGAATTGTTTGAAGGTGAAAAAATAGTTTTTAATTAAATAATATATGGTATTTAGAACATGGAGGAACAAAAATGGTGAATGTGGCATATGAAATTGAAAGATTAATTAAATTTGCAGTTAGGAAGAAAATGATAACAGTATGGGATATAATTCCTGTAAGAAATTCATTAATGGCTGTTTTAAACGTTGAAGAACCTTTTCAGGGAGAAGTAAAGGATGATGCTCGTGAAACTCCTGTAGAAATATTAGAAAATATTTTAGATTATGCTTATGAAAAAGGGATAATTGAAGAAAATACAACAACTTATAGAGATTTATTAGATGCTAAAATAATGGGATTAGTTATGCCTACAGAAGGACAAGTTGTTAAGAAGTTCTATGAAAAGGCAGAAAAGAATAGTATAGAAAAAGCAACAGATTGGTATTATGATTTAAGTAAATCATCAAATTATATAATGACTGAAAGAATACAATGGGCGGACTGATCATATTACTTGCCGTGGTAACCGCATCAATGGGCTATCTGCGGGAGTTTCCGGAGACACTGCCGGTGCTGTTTGCTACAGTAGGTTTCGGGCTGATCGGTTTTCTTGATGATTATATCAAGGTTGTCATGCGCCGTTCTCTGGGACTGAGGGCATGGCAGAAGATGGTGTTACAGTTTCTGGTGGCAGGGATCTTTGAACTGTATTATCTGGAACGGCTGCATAGGGCGACCGAGACGCTTCTGCCGTTTACAGGCGGTCTGACGGATGGAATCTATGTACAGATGCCGAAGTGGCTGTTTATCCTGTTTACGTTCTTTGTGATCATGGGAACGGTCAATGGCACGAATTTTACCGATGGATTGGATGGTCTGGCATCCGGTGTTACGTTATTGGTTGCTGTTTTTTTTACGGTTGTGTCGATCCGTGCGGAAAGTACGATCACACCGGTATGCGCTGCAGTCGCAGGGGCTTTGATGGGCTTTTTGCTTTTTAATGTATATCCGGCAAGCGTTTTTATGGGAGATACCGGTTCGCTCGCATTGGGGGGCTTTGTCGCATCGGCGGCATTGCTGTTAAAGATCCCGCTTTTTATTATGATCGTTGGGATCATTTATTTGTTAGAAGTGCTATCTGTTATAGTGCAGGTTAGTTTTTTTAAGCTCACACATGGAAAAAGAATCTTTAAAATGGCACCCTTTCACCATCATCTGGAGCAGTGCGGCTGGTCAGAGACCAGGATTGTCGCCGTGTTTTCGGTTGTGACTGCACTGTCCTGTCTGATGGCACTGGGGGCATTGTAAGATTAAGAAAGGCTGGTTTTATTATGGAATTAAGTGGAAAAAACGTACTGGTTGTCGGTACAGGGATCAGTGGCGCAGCAGCAGTAAAGCTGTTAGCCAAAAAAGGAGCACAGATCACAGTGCTGGAGGGGAACATCAAGCTGGATCAGGAAGAGATCCGAAAGAAACTTCCATCCAGAACAGAGTATTCGCTGATTATCGGAGAACTGCCGGAGCAGGTGATGGATCGGATCGATCTGGCTGTGCTTAGTCCGGGGGTACCGACAGACCTGCCGTTTGTCCAGAAAATGCAGGAAAAAGGGATTCCTGTCTGGGGAGAAATAGAACTGGCATATGCCTGCGCTAAGGGCAGATTGTTAGCAATCACCGGTACCAATGGCAAGACAACGACGACTGCCCTGACCGGTGCGATCATGCGGGAATACTATGACAGCGTATTTGTAGTAGGAAATATCGGTCTTCCTTATACGGAATATGCCGCAAAGACTACGTCCAAGTCCGTGACAGTGGCAGAGATCAGCAGTTTTCAGCTGGAGACAACACATGCTTTTCATCCGGATGTCAGTGCAATCTTAAATATCACACCGGATCATCTGAACAGACATCATACGATGGAATGCTATATTGAGACGAAAGCACGGATCGCACAGAACCAGACGAAGGATGAAATCTGCGTTCTGAATTATGAGGATCCGTTGCTGCGTGACATTGCGGACACGATTCCGGCGGATATCTTCTGGTTCAGCAGCAAACAGCCGTTGCAGCGTGGCATCTGGCTGGAGGGAGAAGATATCATTTACTGCGATACCGAAAAGATCAAGATCTGTACGATCCATGATATGCAACTGCTCGGTGTACATAATTATGAAAATGTAATGGCAGCCGTAGCGATTGCAATGCATGCAGGCGTTCCGGTCGAGTGTATCCGTAAGGCGGTTGCTGAATTTAAGGCAGTTGAGCACCGGATCGAGTTCGTCAAAGAGGTTGATGGTGTCAAATACTACAATGACTCTAAAGGTACAAATCCGGATGCTGCGATCAAAGCAGTCGAGGCAATGGTAGCACCTACGATCGTAATTGGTGGAGGATATGACAAACAGTCTTCCTATGAGGAATGGATCGCGTCTTTTGGGACAAAGGTAAAATGCCTGGTTCTTCTGGGTGCGACAGCCGACAAGATCGAGGCGGAAGCAAGAAAACAGGGATTTCAGAATATTATCCGCGTGGACAGCCTGGAAGAGGCAGTGACACAGAGTGCTGCTCAGGCGCAGCCGGGAGATGCCGTTTTATTATCGCCGGCATGTGCCAGCTGGGACATGTTTAAAAGTTTTGAACAGCGGGGTACATTATTTAAAGAGTACGTGAATAAATTATAAAAAGGATAGGCTTTATGCCCGCAGGGTATATCCCGCAACGAATCAACAGGAAAGGCGCAGAGATTATGGCAAATGCAGGAGCTGCAAGGGGCAGACAACGAAAAATAAAATATTATACGCAGTACGATTTTATGCTGTTATTTATGACGATCGCGCTTGCCTTGTTTGGTGTGCTGATGATCTACAGTGCCAGTTCCTATGTGGCAATGTACAAATTCAACAATCCGTACCGTTTTGTAAAACAGCAGCTGATCGGTATGGGGGCAGGAATTCTCTGCATGCTCTTTGTATCGAACCAGGATTATCAGCTCTTCGTATTGAAGCTTCCGGGAACAAAGATGCGTCTGGCGGAGGTGACATACTGGATCGCTCTTTTTATGCAGACGATCGTATTGATCCCGGGGATCGGTATTGCGCACAATGGCTCCCGTCGATGGCTGGGGGCAGGACCGCTGCAGTTTCAGCCGTCGGAGATTACGAAGATTGCTGTGATCCTGTTGGTTGCCGATATCGCCTATCGTAACCGGAAGATGTTTGACAACTATAAAGGTCTGATAGGCATCGCCATCTATATTTTACTGCCAACAGGACTGATCGCTGTGCAGAACTTAAGTACTGCACTTACGGTGGCGGGTATAGGATTTGGCATGGCGTTTGTCGCCAGCAGGAAGAAATGGCTGTTTGTTATTTTGCCGGCGGTAGCATTTGTGGTGGTATGGCTGTATATCAAAATAGGCGGCGGCTACCGAATGAACCGTATTACAGCCTGGAGAAATGTCGAAACGAGTGATAAGGGATTCCAGATCCTGCAGGGACTGTATGCAATCGCATCCGGCGGACTGTTTGGAAGCGGACTGGGACAGAGCATGCAGAAGCTCGGTTATATCCCGGAGGCATACAATGATATGATCTTCGCCGTGATCTGCGAGGAGCTCGGGCTGGTGGGAGCCGTTGTATTGATGTTTGCCTTTCTGGTACTGCTCTGGCGTATCATGATCATCGCCTGTAATGCACCGGATATCTTTGGCAGCATGATCTGTGTCGGGGTTATGGTACATATTGCGGTGCAGGTGATCCTGAATATAGCGGTCGTAACAAACACGATCCCTTCAACCGGTGTGCCGCTTCCATTTATCAGTTACGGTGGTACGGCATCCGCGATCATGATGGCAGAGATGGGGCTGGTGCTTGGGGTATCCCGTCAGATCAAGTTGAAGTAAAGAGACAGAGGCTGCCGGAAAGCAATGCTGCCG
>CAUCOL010000203.1 GCA_958444395.1 uncultured Lachnospiraceae bacterium | reverse complement strand
GGTCGGACCCGGTGTCATGATCTTAATTGTTTTATTTTCAAAATCCATCTCAATCAACCTGCCTTTCGGTTTTGCGTCTACACCACCCATTCTGCCGCTTTATTCTACACCCCGCGTGTGCTCACAGGCATCGTCTTACGCACGGCGCAGAATCTTCTGTAATGCAATAATACATGGCACTGCGATCGCACCGCCAATTCCGATCTGTACGAGATTGCCCGGAATAGACGCAACCGGTGCCAACCAGTTTCCATAGATGATTCCCTCTGCTACATAGTAACCGGCTACCTTGATCACGGCTGCCAAAAAAACACCAACAACAAGTAAAAATTTGTTGGCCTTTTTGTAGGTAACCGCACCATATGCCAGACCAATACAGCCACAGATCACAAACGTAAACGGAGCCCATGCTGTCCATCCGCTTAACAGATCAAACAGTCCCATGCCAAATGCGCCCGCGAACGCACCGGTTCTTTTTCCGTAAAGAGCTGCTGCTACAAACAAAGGGACATTGCCCAGATGCACCAGACCACCATTTGCAGTCGGTGACGGAACATTGATAAATGCGGTTGCCACGTAGGTCAGCGCAATAAATAAGGCTGTCATCGTGATTTCTCTTGTTCTGCTGATCGTTTCTTCCTTTACTACGACTTTGTTTTCTGCTGTTGTACTATTGTTCTTACTCATAATAATCTCCATTCTTCCTTTTTGTAGGGTCTGTTCTCCTCCTGCGTCTTTACAGCCGCTTCGGAACGATTGGGACAGACAGATCTTTAAAAAAGAAGATAAAACAAAACTGACAGTATTAAAACTGCCAGTTTTGCATTTTTTTATGGTACCAGATTACAGATCGATCGCACCGGTTTTCTCCGGATCCTGATTGATCACATAGTATGCCTTTCCCTCTTCCGGCTTTACATACAGATTCACAGACTCCACTGCCTCTGTCACCACGCCTGCCTTCTTACAGTAATCATTGATCGCCGCCTCGTACATGACCTTATCGCTGAATTCAAGACCATTATACTGCAGGAACAGTTTTTTCTCGATCGTGCGCTCCTTGGGCTGTGGTGGTGTCTCCTGCACCGGTGTATTCTCTGCCTGCGGCACTTCCGCCTGTGTTCTGTTCGCTTTCTTCTGTTCCATGATCAGTTTCTTACTATTTCTACGTTTGCTAGACATAATATCCTCCATATTTCTGCACACACTTCTGCTGATAGATGGCTGCCTGTCCGGTGTGCCGGGACAAAACGGCTGTCCGCCGTTTAAAATGTCAAATCCTTAATCTATTGTATGAAATATTACAGATTCTGTCAAATCACGCCGCATGTTTTCCTTTCTGCAGGATCGGATTTGTATGCATCTTCCAAAGCAGTGGGATCACCATAAGCACCCAGGCGATCGGCTCTGCCAGAATGATCGCCATATAACCTAGCACCGGCGTCAGATAGATCGCTACGACCACTTTGCAGATCAGTTCGATCGAACTGGAAATAATCGGCGTCACCGTATCACCGATCCCCTGCATGGCATTCCGCAGAATACAGATCAATGCCGGTATAAAATACAGCAGCGTATCTACCTGCAGATACAGGCTGGCCGCATGCACCATTTCTTCTGTGTCAGAAGCTGTCACCAGGCGCACCAGAGCCGGCACTATCGCATACGATAAGAGCACCATCACGGCACACCACACCCAGGTGATCACTGTAACGATCCAGATACCGCTGCGGATCCTTCTATACTCTCCTGCTCCCAGATTCTGGCTGCAATAAGTTGCCATCGTTGTCCCAAAAACAGAGAATGGAAGCATAAAGATCTCTGTGATCTTACGTGCTGCTGTCTGCGCAACAATATAATTTGTATTTCCCAGCGAATTGATCGCTCCCTGCAAAGCCACAGAACCGATATTGATCAGAGAACTCATAAAGCCCATAGACAGTCCGGTCTGAAACATTTCTGCTGCCATTTTCTTTTCCACAGAAAGCGCACTTCGATCAAAATGCAGGATAGGATAACGTTTCCACAGGTACAGCAGACAGGAAGCAAAGGACACAGCCTGTGCCAGTACCGTTGCCGCTGCTGCTCCCTGCACTCCCAGTTGCAGATTGCAGATAAAGAACAGATCCAATGCAATATTTAACAGCGTAGACACCAGCAGGAAGAAAAGCGGTGTCAGCGAATCACCGATCGCGCGCAGCAGACTGGCACAGATGTTATACAACATTGAAAATATCATTCCCAGTAATATGATACGGAAATAAGCATACGCCTGTGGAATCAATGTCTGTGGTGTCTGCAGTCCCCGAAAGATCGGAATCAGACATGCCACACTGACGATTGTCAGAAATACCGCCACCAGAATGCCTAAAACAAATGTCGCACCGACTGCCTTTTTCATTTTACGTTCATTTTTTGCCCCAAAATAGCGGGCTACAATAATGGCAAATCCATTCGTCATCCCCAATAGGAATCCAATGATCATGTTATTTAATGAGCTGGTCGAACCAACTGCTGCCAATGCCTCTTCGCCTAAAAAACTGCCCACGATCCTGGTATCTGCCAAGCTGTAAAACAGCTGCAGAATATTACCAAGACACACAGGCAGCGCAAACTCCAGTATCAGCTTAAGAGGACTTCCTTTCGTCAAATCCTTCATATCTTAAAACAGTCCTGTAATCACTCCATCATCATTTACATCTACACGCTCTGCTGCCGGATGCTTTGGAAGTCCCGGCATGGTCATAACCGTTCCCGTGATCGCTACTACAAAACCGGCTCCGGCAGATACATAGACCTCACGGATATGGATCGTGAAGTTCTCCGGACGTCCCAGCTTCTTGGCATCATCCGACAGAGAATACTGATTCTTCGCCATGCAGACCGGCGTATTGCCATAGCCAAGCTTCTCCAGACGATCGATCGCCTGCGCAGCTGCCGGCTCATATGTCACATCGGCTGCTCCGTAGATCTCCTTTGCGATCGTTTCAATCTTCGTACGAATATCTTTATTTACATCATATAACGGTGCAAAATGACTTTCTTTATTCTCTAATGTATTTAATACCTTCTGTGCCAGCTCAATGCCGCCTTCTCCACCATGCTCCCAAACCTCTGCCAGAGCAAAGTCACAGCCACGGCTCTCACAGAATTCTTTGACAAAGGCAAGCTCTGCTTCACTGTCTGTCACAAAACGGTTCAGTGTAACGACGCATGGCACATGGAATTTGGCAACATTTTCAATATGCTTCTCCAGATTGACGATACCCTTTTTCAGGGCTTCCAGATTTTCTTCGTTTAACTGATCCTTTGGAACACCACCATTGTATTTTAAAGCACGCACTGTAGCTACCAGTACAACGGCATCCGGCTTCAGTCCGGCCATGCGGCACTTGATATCCATAAACTTTTCGGCACCCAGATCAGCACCAAAACCAGCCTCGGTGATCACATAATCAGCCAGCTTCAATCCGGTCTTTGTCGCACGTACACTGTTACATCCATGTGCGATATTGGCAAATGGACCACCATGTACCAGAGCCGGTGTATGCTCCAGCGTCTGAACGATGTTCGGGCGGATCGCATCCTTTAACAGTGCTGCCATCGCACCGACTGCATTCAGTTCCTTTGCGGTAACAGGATTTCCTTCGTAATTATAGGCAACAATAATGCGTCCCAGTCTTTCCTTCAGATCCTTCATGTTATCTGCCAGGCACAGGATTGCCATGATCTCGGATGCGACAGAGATGATAAAATGATCTTCCCGTACCACACCGTCTACCGGACGTCCCAGTCCGACCACAATATTACGCAGTACTCGATCATTCATATCCATACAGCGCTTCCAGACGATCTGGTTTGGATCGATCTGTAATGCATTTCCCTGCTTGATATGGTTATCGAGCATCGCTGCCAGCAGGTTATTGGCAGAGGTGATCGCATGAAAATCACCGGTAAAATGAAGATTCAGCTCCTCCATCGGCACAACCTGGGAGTAACCGCCACCGGCTGCTCCTCCCTTGATACCAAAGCAAGGTCCCAAAGATGGCTCACGCAGGGCGATCACTGCCTTTTTACCCAGCTTGCCAAATGCCTGTCCCAGACCAACGGTGATCGTCGTCTTCCCCTCTCCGGCAGGTGTTGGATTGATTGCCGTTACAAGGATCAGTTTTCC
>CAUCOL010000202.1 GCA_958444395.1 uncultured Lachnospiraceae bacterium | reverse complement strand
AGTTGCCAATATCCCATTGTTAAATGCAGACATTGTTACCGGTATTGCACTGATGCTCCTGTTTTCCAGATTTACGGATCTGAGCTTTACGACAATGCTGATCGCTCATGTAACACTGATCATTCCCTATGTGGTACTGAGTGTTCAGCCCAAGGTGGCACAGATGAATCTGAGCACATATGAGGCGGCACTAGATCTTGGGGCTTCTCCTGCCTATGCGATCTGGAAGGTTGTGATCCCGGAGATCTTTCCAGGGATTGTTGCCGGATTTATGTTGGCATTTACGATGTCGCTGGATGATTTTTCAGTCACGTATTTTACAAAAGCACCGGGGATCCATACTATGTCAACGATGATCAATGCAGAGTATCGAAAAGGGATTCAGACAGAGATCTATGCCCTGTCAACGATCGTTTTTCTGATCGTGCTGGCAGTACTCTTTATCATCAACCGCCGCAGTGCAAAGGCGCAGAAGGCAGATTAGAAAGGTTTGGTAGAAAAATGAAATGGAGACAGAAGGTTCTGGCAGCAGGAATGGCTGTTATGTTGACAGCGACAGGGCTTTTGACAGCCTGTGGACAGACAGAGAAGCAGAATAAAAATGAAATCGTGGTATTTAATTATGGCGATTATATTGATACAGATGTGCTGAAGCAGTTTGAACAGGAAACAGGGATCAAGGTGAAATACGAAGAATTTCTGACACCGGAAGCGATGTATACAAAGTTTAAGAATGGAACGGTCCGCTATGATCTGATCTGCTGTTCGGATTATATGCTGGATAAAATGATCCGGAGCGGTGAAGTACGGAAGATTCCTTTCGATCAGATGAAATATACGGATAATATAGGAGATACGTACTGGAAGCTGTCAGAAAGCTTTGATCCGGGCAATCAATATGCGGTTCCTTATTTCTGGGGAACAGTTGGCATCTTATATAATACGAGGATGATGGATTATGTACCGGACAGCTGGAATGCGTTGTGGGATAAAAAATATAAGAATAATATCATCATGCAGGACAGTGTCCGTGACAGCTTTATACCGGCACTGATCCGTCTGGGGTATTCGATCAATACGACCGATCATGATCAGTTACGTCAGGCACAGAAGATGCTGTTAGACCAGAAGGAGCTGGTACAGTCCTATCTGGTAGATGAGGTAAGAGATGATATGGCGAACGAACAGGCAGCAATGGCGGTGATCTATTCAGGAGAGGCATCTCTGGCAACAGAATATAATGAAGATCTGGACTTTGTTGTGCCAAAGGAAGGATCCGACATCTGGATGGACAGCTGGGTCATGCCGAAGAACGGCAGCAATCCGGCGGGCGCACAGAAGTTTCTGGATTTTCTGTGCAGAGAAGACGTTGCGATGAAGAATTTTGAATACGTCTATTATTCTTCACCGAACGAAAAGGTGCTTGATCAGATTGACGAAGAAGAGAAAGAGGATGATCCGGCAATCTTTCCAGCGCAGGATGTGATCGACCGGTGTGAGATATTCCGTTATCTGGGAACGGATGCAGAGGAGTTTTATAACTATATGTGGAAAGAGATTAAAGCCTATTGATCGCTGGCTGCGATTGACAAAAAGACTGGTAACTGTATAATAAAAAGGATATAAGGGGTAAGGTGTCAAAAGGTGCTTTGCACCTGAAATGGGAAAATGAATAAGTACGGATATGGAGGCAAAAAATGTTAAACGAAAAAAAAGTGTTATATAGTGGAATGCAGGCAACCGGCAATCTTACACTGGGAAATTATCTGGGTGCATTGAAGAACTGGCTCACTTTAAGTGATGAGTATGAGTGCTTCTGGGGTGTTATGGATCTGCATTCTATTACGATCCGTCAGAATCCGGCAGAGTTTCGGAAACGTGCCAGAAATCTTCTGACATTATATATTGCAGCCGGCCTGGATCCGGTGAAGAACTGTATCTATTTTCAGTCACATGTTTCTGCACATGCAGAGCTTGGCTGGATCCTTGACTGTTTTACGTATATGGGCGAGTTAAGCCGTATGACGCAGTTTAAGGACAAGGCTGCGAAGCATGCAGATAATATCAATGCCGGTTTGTATACCTATCCGGTACTGATGGCAGCCGATATTCTGTTATATCAGGCAGATTATGTACCGGTGGGCAAAGACCAGATGCAGCATCTGGAGATTACCCGTGATATTGCCAATCGTTTTAACAGTCTGTATGGAGATGTCTTTACGATACCGGAGGCTTATATCGGCAAGAGCGGCGCGAAGATCATGAGTCTGCAGGATCCGACAAAGAAGATGTCCAAGTCGGATGAAAATCCAAACGGAAGCATCTATCTGATGGATGATCCGGACACTATTTTACGGAAATGTAAGCGTGCCGTAACAGATTCAGACAGTGAGATCCGTTATTCTGAGGATAAACCGGGTGTCAGCAATCTGTTAGATATCTATACCGCCTGCACAGGCAAGACGGTGACAGAGGCAGAGAAAGAGTTTGATGGCAAGGGCTACGGTGACTTCAAGGTGGCAGTAGCGGAGTCTGTGATCTCCATTCTTCGTCCGATGCAGGAGGAGTTTGAGCGGTTATCTAAGGATAAGTCTTATATTGATGGCATCATCAAGGAGAACGACGAAAAAGCAAGATATTTTGCTAATAAAACCCTTCGTAAAGCACGTAAGAAGATCGGCTTTACAGATATTCCAAGATAATCACAGCAGATAAGATGGAGGAAACAGATGGCAGGTTCGACATTTGGAAGAGTATTTCAGATCACAACATGGGGAGAATCACATGGTGCCGGAGTCGGTGTGGTAGTAGATGGCTGTCCGGCAGGTCTTGCACTGGATGAGGCTGTGGTACAGAGTTACCTGAACCGAAGAAAGCCGGGACAGACGCGGTATTCCACACCGCGTAAGGAAGAAGATCTGGTCGAGATCCAGTCCGGTGTATTTGAAGGCAGGACAACAGGAACACCGATCTCTATGGTGGTTTATAATAAAACACAGCGGTCAAAGGATTATTCGGAGATCGCAAATTATTATCGTCCGGGACATGCAGATTATACCTTTGACAGGAAGTACGGTTTCCGGGATTATCGTGGAGGCGGACGTTCCTCCGGCAGAGAGACGATTGGCCGTGTGGCAGCCGGTGCCGTTGCCGAAGAATTATTAAAACAGCTGGGTGTTACGGTATCTGCCTATACGGAGTCCATCGGACCGGTGAAGATCGATCCTGCGAAGGCATCGCTGGAACAGGTGATGGACAGTCCGTTGTATATGCCGGATCTTGATGCATCTGCGCAGGCAGAGGTTCTGCTGGAGCAGAAGATGCAGCAGAAAGATTCGGTGGGCGGTGTGATCGCCTGCGTTGTAAAGGGGCTGCCGGCAGGTGTCGGTGAGCCGGTATTTGAGAAGCTGGATGCCAATCTGGCAAAGGCAGTCATGTCGATCGGTGCCATCAAAGGGATAGAGATCGGAGACGGTTTTGCGGCAGCCGGACGCTATGGCTCTGAGAATAACGACAGCTTCCGTATGCAGGATGGCAGGGTGGTGAAAGAAACCAACCATGCCGGCGGTATTCTGGGAGGTATCTCTGATGGAAGTGATATCATACTTCGGGCAGCGGTCAAGCCGACCCCGTCTATCGCACAGACACAGAAGACTGTGAACCGTGCAGGAGAAGAGATCGAGATCACGATCGGAGGACGCCATGATCCTGTGATCGTGCCGAGAGCCGTGGTAGTGGTAGAAACCATGACAGCCCTGACACTGGCAGATGCATTGCTGGTCTCCATGACATCGAGACTGGACGGGATCCGGAGATTCTTTTCATAGGAAGTTATCAGAATAGGTTCACCGGGGATCACAGGATGCATAAGATAAGGATATATGGATTCTGAATGGAGAGCCATATATCTTCTGGAAGAAGAAAACAGCTATAAAATAAAAATACCTCATATTCCTTACATAACGTTCGTCTTGTATGCGTCTGTTCTGCAGAAAAGCAGGTCAGGCAGCGGACACAGACAGAAAGGATGGAGGAAAATATGAGGTATTATTATTATGGCAGGAACAGTGAATCGCCGGAAAACGGATGGGACAGGCAGCACACAGAGGGAAAAAGGGGGCTTTCACAGCGGGAAATAGACAGGCAGCTGGAGGATGTCGATGAACTGGTGATC
>CAUCOL010000201.1 GCA_958444395.1 uncultured Lachnospiraceae bacterium | reverse complement strand
GATCAAAAAGCCGGTTGCAGGTATTTCCTGTGGTCTGGTAACGGGTGAGACAGACGATGATTATCTGGTACTGACAGATATTCAGGGTCTTGAGGACTTCTTTGGTGATATGGACTTTAAGGTAGCCGGTACGAAAGATGGCATCACAGCGATCCAGATGGATATTAAGATCCACGGTCTGACAAGACCGATCGTTGAAGAGGCGATCAAGCGTACTCACGAAGCAAGAGATTATATCTTAAATGAGATCATGATCCCATGCATCAGTGAGCCACGTAAGAGCGTGGGTGAGTTTGCTCCAAAGATCATCCAGATGCAGATCGACCCACAGAAGATCGGTGATGTGGTAGGACAGAGAGGTAAGACGATCAATGCCCTGATCGACAAGACCGGTGTGAAGATTGATATTACAGATGATGGTTCCGTATCTATCTGTGGTGAGAATGCAGAGATGATGGCAGAAGCAAAACGTCTGATCGAGATCATTACTACCGATTACTATGAGGGACAGATCCTCGAGGGTGATGTGATCAGTATCAAAGAGTTTGGTGCATTTATCGAGTTTGCACCGGGCAAAGAGGGAATGGTGCATATCTCCAAGATCGCAAAAGAGAGGATCAACCACGTAGAAGATGTTCTGACATTGGGTGACCATGTGAAGGTTGTATGCCTGGGCAAGGACAAGATGGGCAGAATGAGTTTTAGCATTAAAGATGTAAAATAATAAAGGATTTTTTGTGAAAAATGACATGGAAATAAGAACCATGAAATACTGGCAGATACACACTTTCGTGCATTTTGCATAAAATGATTTTTGGCAAAAAAACAGTATTTTAAAAAGCAGTATGTCGTGCTATAATATATTGTACGGTTTACTGCTTTTTTGCGTCAGCGGAAGCCGGATTATGAGGAAACATAAGATTTGGGGTTATTAGTTTTTACAGATAAGGATTTGAGGTCAGCATGAAGAAAAAGATCAATAAAATGTACGTCATTACATTTTTTGTCCTGCTTATATCGGTTGTATGTTCAGGACTTTTCACAGAGGTATTGGGGGATAAAAGTTCTGTGGTGGAGAAGCGGCTGCTGAAAGCGTATAATGCAGACCAGGATTACATAAAATTAAACCGGAAGGTTGTCATCGTAAAGATTCCGTATGAAGAAGTAGAGGAACGAAACCAGAAGGTATTAGCATCCTATAATACGCAATTAACGAATAAGATCCGTCCGATGATCAATCGGCTGTTTTCGGGTGCAGAGGGCATCTTTCTGCTGGAGCGTTCGGATCTGAACAATGTAGAAGCGGAAAATACGAACGTCAGCTTTTTACGAAGCAGAGATAATATATACTGGCATTATTCCTCAGCAAATGCAGTTTATTATCAGAATGATGACCGCTGTGGTCTGATCGAAGAATATGACAGCCCGGTGGAAGATACGACGGAGGGGATACATCTGTTTGCCGATGCAGACGGAAATCAGGTGTACCTGCCGATGTACTATCTGCGCATGCAGGGATATCAAGTCTTTTATGATGCAGGACAGCAGCGGTACGAATTGCAGAGAATGGGAAAGAAAACACAGTATCTGTACACTGATGAAGGTGGTATGATTCCGGTTCGCAGGGCAGATTACCGGAATGTGGAGACGTACGAGCTGTCAGATCTTTATGACAAGCAGGATACGCTGAATGCAGATTACTTTAAAGATGCCGTGATCCTGTTTGAGAATGTTCCGTTTGCCGCAGCCGGGAACACATCTTATTCTGAATATGACAGTATTGCGTACCGGTATGTGGATGCAATGGCAACACTGGATGCGAAAGCAACGGTACCGTTTCTGACCAGTCACTGGAAGACACTGCTGGTCATGGGAAGCGTTTTTATCTGTGGGATGCTGGCAATCCATTGTCCTAACTTGTTTGGTGTATTTTTACAGATGGCATATCTGGTCAGTCTGCTTTTGGTACAGAGGATTCTCTATGTAAGAGGAACCATCTATATTCCTGTATTTACAAGTGTTGTATCTATGGAACTTGTGTTCTGGAGCCTGTTTATCTTTCATCGGTTTGTGATACGATGGAACAAAAAAACGCTGCCGATCGATGCGGTGATTAATTTCAGTAAGAGTGTCGTTGACCTGGAGGAAGCATACACTTACGCAGATTACCTGTTAAAGAACCGGACAGAGATTGAAAATGCGATCTCAGCATCGATTCTGCTGCCGATTGCAGACCGTGATTCTTTTATTATCAAAGAGCTGGCGGGAGAAAAACATCGAAATGCAAAATTGCTGGAAGAACAGATCCAGGGGAAGAAAGGGACCCAAAAAGTGGTGCAGGTGCGCACGAAACTGTTTGAAAATATCCGTTACCTGACCTTTATTCCACTTCCAATCTTTGACAAAGTAGAGGATGAGCAGACCTATACGGTATTGGGAAGCCGTCATCAGCTGGGTAGCCAGGCAGCAAATTATATCTCCATGTTGCTGTTCTCGGTATATATTTATTTTAAGGCACAGCATGAACGTGGAAAGCATCAGCGTGTGTATATTTCCATGCTGTCTCTGATGATCTCTGTGATCGATGCGAAGGATCCGGTTACCGCCGGTCATTCCCAACGTGTTGCAGATATTTCCAAAGATATTGGTAAATGGCTGAAACTGAATGCAAAGGAGCAGTATGATCTGGAATTTACGGCGCTTCTGCATGATATTGGCAAGATCGGTGTATCCGATTATGTTCTGAATAAGCCGAGCGTCTATACACAGAACGACTTTGAACAGATGAAGCATCATACAGTACGTGGTGCGGAGATGCTGGCGGAGGTTGGTGTCAGCCAGCAGGTGATCGATGGCGTACGGCACCATCATGAGCGGATGGATGGAAGAGGTTATCCGGATGGTGTAACCGGTGAGAAGCTGAACCTGTTTGCAAGGATTATTAAGATTGCCGATGTTTATGATGCGCTGACCAGCAAGCGTCAGTACAAGGAAGCCTGGAAGGTGGACAAGGCACTGGATATTATTTATCAGGGAAGAGGAACAGAGTTTGATAAAGACATTGCTGATGTATTTATAGAGCATATGCGGCCGGCAGGCTGGGAACCGCCTGTGAAAGAGAAAAAGAAGCTGTATGAAAAAGATCCGATGCTGAAAAAGGCAAAGGATATTGCAGAGGACTTCTATGCCAGATATCACGATTACATTGCGATCGGATATCCGATTCCGAGCCGTAAAGCCGAATCGGTAGACCTTATTTCCAAAAACGGTTTTATGGGGTTTGACTGGGGCGAGACTTTCAGTAATGCGCAGTTTCTGGAAAATAAACCGGTAATCCTTTCTTATGAAAAGGATACACAGAGTCTGTTGTTTGGACAGTGCTGTGGCAAAGATGGTATTGCACATGTATATTATTATTTCTTCCGTGGTTTTATCAACATGGGAATGTATCTGTTAAACGGAACGCAGGATATGCAGATCCTGGAAGAACTGCAGAATTATTTTGGACATCCGGTCGAACTGGGAACGAGACTGTCCATATACTCCGGCAGAAAATTTCGGATCGTACATATGACATCTTATGATGGTAAAGATATTCTGTTCTATATCTCAGACTATATGTGTGCCAATTATGTCTTCGAGCAGATGCAGTCCGACGTGGGCTGATATATCGGACAGGAAATCTTTCACAGAAAGATAGTTCGGACACGTTGCTGCAGGAAGGTTACATTATGATATAGGAGGAGACAATGCAGAGCAAAAAGATAGCAGAGATCGGTATGCTGATCGCAGTTGCCTTTGTGCTGAGTTATATAGAAGCGTTGATACCGATTTCTGTCGGGATTCCCGGCGTAAAGCTGGGTTTATCCAATCTGGTAGTGATGTATGCTCTGTATCGTTTTTCGGCGAAGACAACCTTTGGAATAGCGGTTGTGCGGATCGTGCTGGCAGGGCTGACCTTTGGAAATCTGTACAGTATGCTATATAGTCTGGCGGGCGGTCTGCTTAGTTTTGCCGGGATGTTTTTGTTAAAGAAAACCGGAAAATTCTCCCTCTGTGGTGTCAGCATGGCGGGCGGCGTGCTGCATAATGCCGGGCAGATTCTGGTGGCATCGATTGTATTGCAGACACAGCTTCTGGTTTATTATTTTCCGTTTCTGATCGTCTCCGGCGTGGCTGCCG
>CAUCOL010000200.1 GCA_958444395.1 uncultured Lachnospiraceae bacterium | reverse complement strand
CAGGAGGATATTCTTGCCAGAGCTCCCATTCTTACCTGCTACGGGAAATACCGCATTTGTATCGAAAATTACCGTTGCATTCTGGAGTACCGTGATGATCAGGTACGGGTACAGACTAAGACCGGCAAGATCACTATAGCAGGACAGCATCTGACCATTGCTTATTATATGGATGAGAGCATGTGTGTCTTGGGAGAGATTGCGTCTGTTACTTTTTAAAGAATCTGTTCTGCAGATATTTCCTTTGATTTCCGGCAGGATCACAGATCCTATAATACATCACTTTTCTATAAGAAAGAGAAAGGAACAAAGCAGCCTATGATACATAGATTGATCCGATGGTGGTCAGGATATGTCCGGATCGCTCTGGAGGGTCCGCAGATCCATCGTTTTTTATCCAAATGTCATGAACAAAATATCTTCTTCTGGGACATGTGCTGGAATGGCGCAGGTTCCACTCTGTATGCCAGCCTGACCCGTGAAGACTGGCGCAGACTCGCACCTGTTACAGAGCTGACACGCTTGCAGCCACAGCTTCTAAAAGAATGCGGCGGCGTATTCTGGTGTGCCAGAGCACTGCAGCGGATCAGCTTCTGGTGTGGTATTGCCTGCTTTACCGGTCTGCTTTTCTTTCTGTCCGGCAGGATTTGGGGAATCGAGGTAGAAGGAATCTCATATCATACAAAAGAAAGCATCCTAAAATATCTGGAAGCCCATGAGATCTATGGAGGGATTGCAAGACGTAATGTCGTCTGCAGCCGGGCAGAAGCCGCCATCCGCGAAGACTTTGAAGATATCGGCTGGGTCTCGATTGAAAAGGCGGGAAGCAAGCTCTATGTACGTATCCGTGAGATCCGTACGCCGGACAGACAGCGTAAAGAAGTCCCCGGCAGCCTGATAGCGGAAGATGCCGGAACCGTACAGTCCATTGTAACGAGAACCGGAACAGCAAAGGTTCGTGCAGGCAAAAAAGTAAAAAAAGGGCAGACTCTGATCTCCGGGAAACTGACGATTCGTGGCGATAACGAAGAGGTGATCAAAAAATACCGGGTACATGCCGAAGGCACTGTAGTCCTGCAGTGCACACAAAATTACCGGAAAGCAATCACCAGACACTATCAAAAGAAGTCCTATACCGGACGCAGACGCACCATTTATCAGCTTCAGGCAATGTCCCATTCTCTTTTTCTATATAATCCGGTAAAAAATTTGGAAACTTACAAAAAATATGATATAATCAGTGAAGGTGGGTCATTATGCCCTTTTATATCGCTGCGTTTTCCACTGGCCCTGCGTCTGAAAACCTTTCGTGAGGTACGATATACCCCCGCAAAGTATAACCGGACACAGGCAGAACAGATCTTAAACGAATTTTATCAGGAACATCTGATGCAGATGAAACAGGCAGCCTGCTATGATATAGATGGTACGTTACGTATTACGCAGTCGCAGGACCGATATCTGTCCGAAGCGACGATCCGCTACAGCAGGGTACAGGATACTTACCGTCCACTTCAAAAGACGGAATCCGATACAGATAAGCAGAAGCATTGAGAAAGGACACGTAGTATCAGGGCGACGATCCATTACAAAAAACTGGAGGAATCACAATCAAATGGCAATAATGGAAACCATGATTGAAATACCGGCAGAACACGAAAAAAATATTTTCGGAAGTTTTGATGCCTATATTAAAAAGATAGAAAAAACACTGAATGTAACAATGGTCGCACGGGACGGTGCACTGAAGCTGATCGGAGAAGCGGCACAGGTAAAGACGGCAGAGAGCATCCTGATGCAGTTGTTAGAGCTGTCACGCCGCGGAAATACGATCACAGAGCAAAATGTCGACTATGCACTGGCATTGTCTCTGGAACACAGAGAGTCGGAACTGGTGGAGATCGACTCTGATATCGTCTGCCGTACGATTCAGGGGAAACCGATCAAGCCAAAGACAACCGGTCAGAAGAAATATGTCGATCAGATCCGGAATAAAATGATCGTATTTGGCGTCGGACCGGCAGGAACCGGTAAGACATACCTTGCCATGGCCATGGCGATCGAAGCATTTAAACGCGATGAGGTCAGCAGGATCATCTTGACACGTCCGGCGATCGAAGCAGGAGAGAAGCTCGGCTTTCTGCCCGGTGACCTGCAGAGCAAGGTGGATCCGTATCTACGCCCGCTGTACGACGCTCTGCACCAGATCATGGGCGTAGACAGCTATCTGCGTAATGTGGAAAAAGGACTGATCGAAGTAGCACCACTTGCCTATATGCGTGGCCGTACCCTAGATAATTCTTTTATCATCCTGGATGAGGCGCAGAACACGACCCCGGCTCAAATGAAGATGTTTCTGACCCGTATCGGATTTGGTTCAAAGGTCGTCGTGACCGGGGATCAGACACAGAAAGATCTTCCGGCAGGCACCAGCTCCGGACTGGATCAGGCGATCACTGTATTAAAGAATGTAGAGGATATCGGCTTTTCTTTCCTGTCCAATAAAGACGTGGTAAGACATCCTCTGGTACAGCAAATCGTTACGGCATATGATGCCTATGAAAAGAAACAGGCTGCGCGTCAGGCACACCGAAAAGAGCAGCCCAAAAGACGTGAAAGATAGGCGGGGACTTTAAAATGAACGAACGTAAATTATCATCTATATTCTCTGCAGTAGTATATCTGGCTTTGATTCTGAGTGCACTGCTTTGTGCCATTCTGAATGCACTGCCTGTATCTGCTGCAATTGCCAGAATCTGCTATAATGTGATCCTGGGCAGCGTATTTCTTTTTTTGCTGCATCAGGCACAGGATACGATCTGGCATCAGATACCGGATCACAAAGTATATCTGATCATATTTACCATCTGTGTTTTATTGATCGGTATTTCCTCGCGCTATCCCGTAGGTGTATTCTGGATGCTTCTGCTGGTTCCATCCGGCACGGTCAGGGAAGTGGAACAAAAGCTCCTTTCCTTCGGTATGCTGTTTGCCGTATATTGTGCCGAAGTTTTCTCTGTGCAAATGGATCCTTCCGGAATCGAATATTATTTTATCGTCGGGATCGCTTTTCTGATCCTGCTGTCCATGCTTCGCAAAAGACAGGAGCTTCCCTATGTGGGTGTGATCCTTCTGGCACTGTCGCTGGCTCTGCAGGTGCTTTTATGTGGTTTTGCGATAGACAGGCTGTGGCTGCACAGATATGAAGTGCTGCTGGAGCTGACCAGTCTGTTGTTCCTTATATTATGCACGGCAATGCAGCAGCTTTTTGCAATGACAAAGCAAGATATTATGACCATGCTTCTGCAGGATGACTACCCATTGATGCAGGAGCTGAAGAAACATACGGCACTCTATGCACATTGTCGTGAGATCAGCCGGATCTCTATCCTGGCAGCGGAAAGTATCGGCTGTGACGGTCTGCTCGCCGGTGCCGGTGGTATGTATCATGAGATCGGACGGATCAAATCACCTTCCGATTATATGAAAGCAAACATGGAACTGGCAGATGCCTGTGGTTTCCCGCAGCAGCTAAAGGATGTGATCCGCCAGCACAATACCGGCAGTGAAAAGCCAAAAAGTCCGGAAGCAGCAATTGTTATGTTAAGCGACTGTATTCTTTCGACCGGAGAATATCTGCAGAAAAACGGAAAACGCGGTTCGATCAGTGATGAACGTCTTGTCCGCAATATTTTTGCAAACCGAAAGGAAAAAGGCAGTCTGGATGAGGCAGGACTTACCGAAGAACAGCTTCAGACACTGAAAGCCTTTTACATTGCACAGGCATTTTCTCCGGCTTCCCGGACAGAAGAGACATGATCGGTCCGGCGGATTCTGATTGCTGACACTTGGACATCGACTGATTTTATCAGATACATTATATAGATAGAAAGGCATGGTAAAGGAAATGACCATATTGATTGAAAGCGAAACCGAAGAAGAAGTGGACTTTGATTACGAGAAGGTTCTAAAGCAGGTGATTGCCGAGGCTGCCAGACAGGAACAATGTCCCTATGAGATTGAAGTAAACCTGACTCTGACAGATAATGAAGGCATTCGTAATCTGAACCGGGAATTTCGTGAGCTGGATGTTCCTACCGACGTTCTGTCGTTTCCGATGGTTGACTATACGACACCGGCTGATTTTTCCGTATTGGAAGAACCGGGTGCCGACGTGATGTATTTTCACCCCG
>CAUCOL010000199.1 GCA_958444395.1 uncultured Lachnospiraceae bacterium | reverse complement strand
ACGTGATATTTATGAAAAGCTGATCAAAGGTTATACACAGAAGCAGTGGGGAAGAGAGTGTACGGAACTTCCGGCGTTTATCATCAAACGTCTTCCGGTACGTATGACCTATGACAATAATTACTTCAATGACCGTTATCAGGGGATTCCGATCGGTGGCTATACAGCGATGGTGGATCAGATGTTAGAGGGTGCCGAGGTGCGTCTGGGTGTCGATTACCTGGAACATAAAGAAGAACTTGATGCACAGGCAGAGAAGATAGTATTTACCGGAGCGATCGATGCATACTTTGATTATAAGCTGGGGGCTTTAGAGTACCGCAGTGTCCGCTTTGAGACTGAGGTGCTGGATACAGAGAATTATCAGGGAAATGCAGTGGTCAATTATACGGACAGTGAGACACCGTATACGCGTGTGATCGAGCATAAGCATTTTGAATTTGGCACACAGCCAAAGACGGTCGTAAGCCGTGAGTATAGTGCAGAATGGAAAAAGGGAGACGAGCCGTATTATCCGGTCAATGATGCAAAAAATGGTGCACTGTACCGGCAATATAAAGAACTGGCAGAGCAGGAGGATCAAGTGATCTTTGGCGGACGTCTGGGTGAATACAGATATTATGATATGGATAAGGTGATCGCATCGGCATTGGAACTGTGCGACAGAGAACTGGCATAAGCATGGGGCGGCAGGAAATGCTGTAAAGCGGACAGGCGGTCAATGATTATGTACTGGCATCGGGGATCCGATGCAGGAAGGAAAAGACAGAAGATGGAATATATTATCCCGGATTATTATGATACATTTCGGTGTATCGCGGGAAAGTGCCCGGACACCTGCTGCGCCGGATGGGAAATAATGATCGACGAACAGAGCATGAAGCGATATAAAAAGCAAAAGGGCGGTTTTGGAAACCGCCTTCATAATTCGATCGACCCGGTGGAGTATTGCTTTTATCAATATGAGCACCGGTGTGCATTTCTCAATGAGGACAACCTCTGTGATATGGTGACGGAGGCAGGGGAGCAGATGCTTTGTAAGACCTGTCGTGAGTTTCCTCGTCATGTCGAAGAATACGAAAATCTTCGTGAGGTATCTCTGTCGCTGGGATGCCCCGAATCAGCCCGCCTTCTGCTTGAGCGGCAGGAGCCTGTGCAATGGAAGCAGATCTTTGCAGACGAGCCGGAGGAGAAATATAAAGACTTTGATTATCTGTTGTTTGCAGATCTGCAGCAGGCGAGAAAAGGCATTTTTTCAATATTGCAAAACCGGACCTACCCGATCTGTACAAGGATGCAGACAGTGCTTGCATTAGGACATGATCTGCAGAAAAGACTGCGGGAGGATCGAGGGTATGAGATCCAGACACTTGTGAGAAAATACCAAAGTGAAGGGTTACAACGTATGTCCGAAAAATGGGACAGTCATAAACAGACAGCCGGACAGAAACCGCCCCGGCAGCAGTGGATGAAAGAGCTGTACCGGACACTTTATAAAATGGAAACCCTAAAGCCTGCATGGAAGCAGATGCTGAAGGAACAGGAACAGAAACTGTATGAATGTACGCCGTCGGAATATGCCGGGATGCAGGCGCAGCCATTTGATGAGATTGCCGAAGAGCAGCTGATGGTTTATTTTATATATATGTATTTTCTGGGAAGTGTCTATGATGCACATCCCCATCCATACAGCCGGATCAAACAGGCAGTCGTATCGACGTTGCTGATCCGTGAGCTGACCCTGTCCGGCGCAGGCAGTCTGACCGAGATTGCATGGAGATATTCTAAGGAGATCGAGCATTCCGAAGAGAATATGAACCGCATGGAACTTTTGATGCGGGGAAAACCGGAATATGGGATCCACCGGCTGATGGAACTGATCGGACAGCCAGACCCAAAATAATAAAAACAGAAAAGAGGATCGTGTGAAATGGAATGGAGGATAATATGTTAAATCAATTTTCACGTACACAGTTATTATTAGGAAAAGAAGCGATGGAGCGGCTGAGTCAGAGCCGTGTGGCGATCTTCGGGATTGGTGGTGTCGGTGGCTATGTGGCTGAGGCACTGGTGCGAAGCGGTGTTGGTGCATTTGATCTGGTAGACGATGATAAGGTCTGCCTGACCAATCTGAACCGTCAGATCATTGCGACCCGCAGCACGGTTGGAAAATATAAGGCAGATGTGATGAAGGAGCGGATGCTGGATATCAATCCGGACGTTGATGTGACAGTACACAAATGTTTTTATCTGCCGGAGACAGCGGATGCGTTTGATTTTTCAAATTATGATTATGTTGTGGATGCGGTTGATACCGTCACTGCCAAGATCGAGCTGATCCTGCGTGCCAAAGAGGCCGGTGTGCCGGTGATCAGTTCGATGGGAGCCGGCAATAAACTGGATCCGTCTGCTTTTGAGGTGGCGGATATCTATAAAACATCGGTATGTCCTCTGGCGAAGGTTATGCGCCGGGAACTGAAAAAGCGCGGGGTGAAAAAGTGTAAGGTGGTGTATTCCAAAGAACTGCCGACCAGACCGGAGGAGGATATGTCGATCAGCTGCCGGAATCATTGCATCTGTCCGCCGGGAGCAAAGCATAAATGCACGGAGCGGCGTGATATACCGGGCAGTGTTGCTTTTGTACCGTCTGTCGTTGGTCTGATCATTGCCGGAGAGGTTGTCAGAGATCTGACCGGAAAATAATACAGCATCAAAAAAGTGTTAGTTTATATAAAAATACTGGTTGAATGCAGTGCCGTGTGTTTGGTATAATAAAAAAAGCGGAATTTGAGGCAGCTGTATGCAACAGCTACGTAAAAGAAAATAAGAAAGAGAGGACTTTCAATGAACGAATTAAAGGCAAAAGCACTTCATATGGGTCCTGCCAAATGTGCAGTGGATCTGGGTGACGGAAGTGAACGTGGAGAATATGTAGATCAGGATTATATCCTTCAGAAGTTGGGAAGACCACATAGAGCGATCAACTTAATGTATTGTTATTATCCAAATGATGAGGGATGGCCGGGACGTGCCAGCGTAGTACATGCAGATCCATCGGTTCAGTTTGCATGGGATTTTCCATACGATGACTACTTTACATACAAGGGCGGTCTGAATGGTACATTGGATGATGAGCCATTTACCTGCATGCGTGATGTACGTAGACATGGACAGGATGTTTTACTGACAATGACGATCGACCCGAAGGTATCCGATGACCATCTGGTTGCGATCGCAAAGGATCTTCGCACCTTTGGACGTGTGCAGCTCCGTATCAATCATGAAGCGACAGGAAACTGGTTCTCTTTCAATAAGCGTGCAAGCTATGAAGAAGTAGCAGCATTCTTTGCACATGCTTCTGAGATTATTCACAGAGAAGCTCCAAATGTAAAGACGATCATCTGTCTGGACGGCTGCAAGAGTATGGATGATGAAAAGATGGAGATGGAGGATATCTTCGCAGAGGCATCCCGTGCGGCAGATATCGTATCGGTAGACCGCTATATGTCTCTTCACTGGGGATGGCCATATGACGTGGCAGAGGAAGGCGGTACTTCCTTCTCCCGCAGCAAGGTAGAGGATATCTATACACTGGCAAAGAAGAGTTATGAAAGATATACTTATGTAAATAACGGCGTAAAGAAACCAATGGTACTCTCTGAGTTTAACTCGGATGGTGATGTTACAGGACCTTACGACCAGGCAGATATGCTGAAGGAGTTCTGCGAGATGCTCAAAGCAGACAAAGAACAGTGGTTATCCGGATTTACACTGTACCAGTTCCGTGACCGTGGACGTCTTGGACTGGAGATCGAGGATCCGAATAATGCGAATGTAGGTATTGAGCAGCCGTTGATGGATACGTATCGTGAGATCATTCATGATGATTATTTCATGCCTTCTATGGAGACAGGCGCACAGACAGAGCTTCCTGCAAAACTTCGCTGGGGTGGTTCTGAAGACGCTGACGGTGTGGCAGTGGATCTGCATTTTGAAAAATCCCCTGTATTCTGTGAAGCATATTTTGACGAGGATACCGTCGATATGAACCTGATGATGGAATTAAATGGTCACTGGTTCTACAAAGCACCGGGCGTAAAATGTATTGATATGATGAGTGCATTTTTCAAGAAACCACTGGATGGCGCTGCAGACATGAGCCTGAAGATCTTTGCACCACCTGCATCCGGTGAAAATGATC